>NZ_BCAZ01000001.1:0-261917 GCF_001320205.1 Pseudomonas sp. NBRC 111123 | reverse complement strand
CCGGCCTCTTGCTGGATGTCCGCCCGGCTCAAGCCCAGGTCATGCAAGGTCGCATCACTAAGGCTGGCCAGTTCCTGGCGCTGGCGGTACAGCTGCAGCCACCGGGCCGGACGGTCCAGGGCCACATGCCACAGGTGGTTCAGGGAAAAGGCAGGTTGCTGGATGCTGCTGACATGACCTTTCATCGTGAAGCCCTCCGTGTTGATGGCTCCAGTTTCTGCTTGGGCTTAAGATCAATCCAACGAATGTTTCTGATGCCATGCATCTCGGAGATTGATGCAATGTCCCAGTACCAGAGCCTCGATGCCGACGTGCTGCGCACCTTCGTCGCCATCGCCGAGCAAGGCGGCTTCACCCGCGCCGGCGAAGTGGTCAACCGCACCCAGTCGGCGGTGAGCATGCAGATGAAACGCCTGGAAGAAGACATCCTGCAGCGCCAGCTGTTCGAGCGCGAAGGCCGCCAGGTCAGGCTCACCGCCGAGGGCCAGGTGCTGCTGGGGTATGCCCGGCGCATCCTCAAACTGCATGGGGAGGTGTTCAACACCCTGCGCATGCCGCACATGGTCGGGATGGTGCGCATCGGCACGCCGGATGACTACGCCATGCGCTTTCTGCCAACCATCCTTTCGAGCTTCGCCCAGGCCTACCCGCTGGTGCAGGTGGAGGTGCATTGCGACTCGTCCAAGCAGCTGATGCTGCGCCAGGATCTGGACCTGACCATCGTCACCCGCGAGCCGGGTAACGAGGTTGGCCAACTGTTGCGCCAGGAGCGGCTGGTGTGGGCTGCCGCCGAAGGCTTCTGCCCGCAGGAACAACGGCCCATGCCGTTGGCGCTGTTCAACACCGACTGCTTTTGCC
Source organism: Pseudomonas sp. NBRC 111123 (assembly GCF_001320205.1). Classification (NCBI taxonomy): domain Bacteria; kingdom Pseudomonadati; phylum Pseudomonadota; class Gammaproteobacteria; order Pseudomonadales; family Pseudomonadaceae; genus Pseudomonas; species Pseudomonas sp. NBRC 111123. The sequence continues at coordinate 261,059 of NZ_BCAZ01000001.1, read as the reverse complement.
GCGCCTGGACCTGCAATGCCCTGGAGGCCCAAGGCATCGACTACCGCATCGCCTACACCAGCCCCAGCCTGGCGGCGATCTTTGCCATCGTCACCGCGGGGCTCGCGGTGACGGCACAGTTGCAGAGCCTTGTGGGTGGCAACATCCGCATTCTTGGCGAGAGCGAAGGGTTACCGCAGTTGCCAGTGGCCAACGTGATGCTGCTGCGCAACAGCCAGAGCCAATCGCCGATTACCGACTGCATGGCCGATTACATTGTCGAAGGATTCCAATAATTTGGGGCTGCTACGCGGCCCCGGCGATCTTACAGTTCAAACGTCAACATCACGGCACACACAACCAGAAACACGCAGAACATCGCCCGCAGTACCTTCTCGGGCAGCGCATGGGCCAGTTTCACGCCCCAGCTGATACTCAGCAGCCCACCGACCGCCAACGGAATACCCACGCTCCAGTCGACACTGTGATGCACCCCGTAAGTCACCAGCGTCACCAAGGTACTCGGTGCCGCCAGCGCCAGCGACAGCCCCTGCGCCACCACCTGGGTAGCGCCGAACACACTGGTCAGAATCGGCGTGGCTACCACCGCCCCACCCACGCCAAACAGGCCGCCCATGGTCCCGGCAAAACTGCCCAGCACACCCAGCCACGGCCAGGCATGGCGCAGCTCGGCAGAGGGCGGCGCCCCCTTGAGAAACATCCGCGCCACGTTCCACACCGCCAGCGCCACCAGGAAACCGACAAACCCCAAACGCATGGCATGCGCATCGATGCCCACCGCCCAGATCGACCCGAGCCAGGCGAACAGGAAGCTGCACAGTGACAGCGGCAAGGCATGGCGCAACTCGATACGGTTGCGCTGGTGATAGCGCCACAGCGCCAGCAGCACGTTCGGCACCACCATCACCAGCGCCGTGCCCTGGGCCAGTTGCTGATCGAGGCCGAACAACACCCCTAGCGCCGGGATGGCGATAAGCCCGCCACCGATGCCGAACAACCCACCCATGGTGCCCAGGGCAGCGCCCAGCACGATATACAACAACCACTCGATCATCAGGGTCTCACCCGCCTGTTTGGAATGCGAGCATGCTAACGATTGCGCGCTGGCAGGGAAACTCACCACGACACACAATGGCTACCCGCGCTTCGCAAAAGCAAAGTGGCCATGAGCCCCGATACCCTGCCCGCCACGCTGAGCCTGTTCCTCGACATGCTGGAAACTGGCGGTTTGTCTGCTGCGCGGCCAACGAATACCGCTGTTCTGCGACAACAGCCCACCCGAAGCTGAAACCAGTGGCAATTATGCACTGCGCCTTGAACATGAAACGAACTCTCGCAGCCATTTGCTGCTCGAATTTCTCAAGAGCCGCTTGCGCTCGGTTCCACCCAGGTGCCTGGCGCTGCGCGGTGAGCTGCGCTGGTAGTAAGCGCACCAACCTTCAGCGTGCTAGATTTCTCCATTGATGACATTCAAGGACCTGCATGAACGCCAACACCCAAGCTTCCTGTGACGAGCTGCTGCTGGACAACCAGGTCTGCTTCGCCCTGCACTCCACCTCGTTGCTGATGACCAAGGTCTACAAGCCGCTGCTGCAAGCGCTGGGCCTGACTTACCCGCAGTACTTGGCAATGCTCGTACTGTGGGAGCAGGACGGCCTTACTGTCGGTGAAATCAGCCAGCACCTGCTGACCGACCCTGGCTCGCTCACGCCCCTGCTCAAGCGCCTGGAAAGCGAAGGCCTGCTACAGCGCAACCGCAGCCGCGAAGATGAGCGGGTGGTACTGGTGCAACTGACCGACAAGGGCCGCGCCTTGCAGCAGCAAGCCCGGGAAGTGCCGCAGTGCATCCTCAAGGCCAGCGGCCGCAGCCTCGAACGCCTGCAACAGCTGCAGGCCGACCTGCTGGAACTGCGCGACAGCCTGCAAAAAAATCTCTGACGGCTACGCTATGTGATGGCCGTTCGGATGAGCGGCAAAGATTTATCTTGCGCACTAACTAATTGCGCGCTAATTTAAATCCCGCACCCACACGACGCCACCTGATCACCAGGGGCGCACAGCACACTAGCGAGGCTCAAGATGCAAAAGGTCACTCCGCTGTACATCGCAGAAGCCACTTCCACCGGCGGTCGCGACGGCAAATCCCGCTCCAGCGACGGCAAGCTGGAAGTCAAGCTGAGCACCCCCAAGGAACTCGGCGGTGCCGGTGGTGACGGTACCAACCCTGAGCAGATGTTCGCCGCCGGCTACTCGGCCTGCTTCATCGGCGCGCTGAAATTCGTCGCCGGCCAGGAAAAGAAAGCCCTGCCTGCGGATGCCTCGATCACCGCCAAGGTCGGTATCGGCCAGATCCCCGGTGGCTTCGGCCTGGATATCGACCTGCACATCAACCTGCCGGGCCTGGCCCAGGCCGACGCCGAAGGGCTGGTGGAAAAGGCCCACAAGGTCTGCCCGTACTCCAACGCCACCCGCGGCAATGTAGACGTCCGGTTGCACGTGACCGTCTGAAGCCCACGGTCCATGTAGGAGCGGCCTTGTGTCGCGAAAGGGGTGCGAAGCGCCCCCAAGATCTCGCTTACGTCGCAGTATCGCTGGGACCGCGCTGCGGTCCTTTCGCGACACAAGGCCGCTCCTACAAAAAACGCGTACATTTCTGGACACATAAAAAAACCCGGCCAAGGCCGGGTTTTTTGCGTTTCGCAAGAAGGATTACTTCTTGGAGCGGCCTTTGAAGCTGTTGTCGCGAGTGTCGATGTCGATCCACTCGTCGATCTGGATGAAGTCGGCAACCGAGATCTCGGTACCGTTCTTCAGCTTGGCAGGCTTCATGACCTTGCCCGAGGTGTCGCCGCGAGCAGCGTTCTCGGTGTAGACAACCTGACGGCTGATGGTGGTCGGCAGTTCAACCGATACCAGACGGCCTTCGAAGAACACGGCTTCGCAGATGTCTTCCATGCCTTCTTCGATGTACGGCAGAACGGCGTCGATGTCTTCGGCGTTCAGTTCGTACATGGTGTAGTCGGTGGTGTCCATGAAGGTGTACGAGTCACCGCTGATGAACGACAGGGTCGCTTCTTTGCGATCCAGGATTACGTCGTCCAGCTTGTCGTCTGCACCGTAGACGGTTTCGGTCTTGTAGCCGGTCAGCAGGTTTTTCAGCTTGGTCTTCATGATCGCGCTGTTGCGACCCGACTTGGTGAACTCGGCTTTCTGAACCAGCCACGGGTCGTTGTCGATCCGCAGTACGGTACCGGGTTTCAGTTCTTTACCAGTTTTCATTACGAAGTATCCGAATCTGGATGGATTTATAAAAATCGAGGCCGCATATCATAGCCAATTTCGGTAAAACTGTACCAGCGCCTTGGCAAGGTCCGGCCGAGCGGCCTGAGCCGCCGCCCAATCAGCGGCGTGCTGCTGCAGTTCTGCCCAGTGTTTGCGGGCACCTCGCCAGGCCGCGTGCATGTCGCGGTCCATGTTCCAGGCACGCCACAAGGCCATCAGCGCCTCGCAGGCGGGGTCCGACAGGCCCTGTCGATAATGGCCGAGGAAGGCTTCGAGCTTTTCCCAGTGGGCATTTTCGTCCTGCACATAAATGTGCCACAGCATCGGCCGGCCGGCCCATTGGGCGCGCACGAACGAATCCTCCCCCCGCACCGCGTTGAAATCGCAGCTCCAAAGCAGGCGGTCATAATCGTCCTGACTGACGAACGGCAGAATCTGCACCGTCAACGTGCCGCGCGGGTACACAGCGCCGGCGTGCAACTGCTGCTCACCCAGCCAGCTGCCCAGGTCGCCAAGAATGCGTCCTTGCGGGACCAGCAAGTGAACTGGGTCGGTGTCTTCGACCAGTGCATCGAGCCACCGGCCCAGTTGCCCGTTTTCGTAGGCGAACAGCGACATCAGCAGCGCACCGGGCTGCGGATGCACACCCAGGCCCTGCAGGAACGCCGCGCGCGCCTCGGCCGATTGCTCGAACGCCTGCCGGCGCGGCAGCAAGCTGGCCTCGCGCAGCAGCCCGCCGGTCCTGGCCGTGAACCCCGGGAAGAAAAACACCTTGCGCAGGCCATTGGGCTGGGGCGATGGCAAGCCATGGCAACCTTCCACCCAGTCCTCGGCACTGAGGTACTCCAGGTTCAGCCACAGCACCGGCACCGCGCGTGCGCGCATCGCTTCGACGTAGGCAGCCGGCAACTGACAGGCAAAGGCACCGATCACCACATCCGCAGGCGCCGCGGGCTGCCATTCGGCGGGCCAGGCGCGCACATCGACACCCTGTTGCCATTGCTGCGCGGCAGCGGCATCGGCGCCCGGGCACAGCGGCACGAAGGCATTCAGGTCGTCCACCCACAGGCGCACCGCCAGGTCGTGCTCGGCCACCAGTTGCCGGGCCAGGCGCCAGGTCACGCCGATATCGCCATAGTTGTCGACGACGCTGCAGAAAATGTCCCAGGTGGTTTTCATGTGCCCTGCCTCGCCCTGCGCAAAAACCGCGAATTCTGCGGATAAATTGTCGCCGACAAAAGCACCGCACGGAAAAAAGCGCCAGCGCCATGCGACAATGGCCCCTCGCCCGCCCTGCCAGGAGGCCACCATGCCCCGCCCCCGTGAACTAAAGATCACCCTGCAACCGCTGCAACTGGTTTTATGCATAGCCTTAGGCCTATGGCTCGGCGCCCTGGCAATTGGCCTGAGCCTGTGGCTGGCCCTGGGCCTGTGGCCCGAACGGCTTGAGCCCGAACTGCCGCCAGCTGTCTTCCGCGAGCCGGCACCTGCAACGGCGCCCGCGCAACCGGCGCACGCGCAGGACGAGATGTTCGAGCGCTACAAGGATACCCTGCGCAAACAGGAAGCCCAGCAGGCCGCCGAAGCCGCCCAAGGCAACCCGCGCAACCTCGGCAGCCCCAAGTGCCAGTTCTGGCTTGCGCAGAACCGCACCGCGCCGACCGACAAGAGCCAGGCCAACGTTCTGGAGTTCTGTTACTGACCATGGACAAGGCCTTCCTGCTAAGCCGCATCGTCACGGCCCTGGAAACCGACATGGAGGTACTGCGCCGTGCGGCGCAGACCGCCTACGAGGCGGCCACCGCCGAAGAGAACATCGCCGAGAACAAGTACGACACCCTGGGGCTGGAGGCGTCGTACCTGGCCACCGGGCAGGCGCGGCGCACGGCTGAAATTCGCCAGGCGCTGCTGACTTACCAGCAATTGCTGTTGCGCAATTACGACCCGGCGCGAGGGGTGCAGGTGAGCAACCTGATTACCCTGGAAGATGAACACGGCGGGCAGCGCCTGCTGTTCCTCGGGCCTGAGGCGGCGGGATTGAAGATTGGCGAGGGGGATGAGTTGGTGACCGTGATCACCCCTCGTTCGCCGTTAGGGCAGCAACTGGCGGGCAAGAAGACCGATGACGAGGTGAGCCTGGGCTCGCAACTGTTCTACATCATTGATGTTGCCTGACAGGGCCCTTGCGCGGGCAAGCCCGCCCCCACCGGTTCATCACCGCCCCTGAGCACAGCGCCGTACCTGTAGGAGCGGGTTTACCCGCGAAGAGGCCAGGTCAGGCGACAGATTTCTAAGCCAAGGCATCGAAGCGCTCCGCCAACCTCCGTTCGGCAAACTGCTCCACCACAAAATCGATGAACGCCCGGGTCTTGCCCGGCAACAGCTTGTGCTCGGCGTAATACAAGCTGATATGCCCATCATCCACATACCAGTCCGGCAGCACCCGCTGCAGCTGCCCCGCCTCCAGATAAGGCACGGCGAACGGCAAGCTGACCAAGGCAATCCCCAAGCCCTGCTGCGCCACTGCACATGCCGCATCCGAATCGCTCATGGTCATTGCCTGGCGCAGCATCAATGGCTGTTGCGCCTGCCAGCGACTGGTCAATGGCCAGGAACGGACCCGCCCGGTCTGCGGCGAGCGGATCAGAATCCCGTGATGGCCCTGCAACACCTGCGGGTCTTCGATGGTGGCATGCCGGCTCAGGTACGAGGGCGCCGCCACCAGCACCCGATGCGCCGGGGTCAACTTGCGTGCCACAACCCCAAGCGGGAGCTCGAAACCACCCCCAATGGCCGCATCGAAGCCCTGGCCGATCAGGTCGACCTGGCGGTTATCGAAATGCCAGTCGGGGGTAATCGCCGGGTAACGGCGCAGAAACTCACCCAGCAGTGGCAGCACGTACAGGCGACCGAACACGGTGCCCATGCTCACCCGCAGCAGCCCGGCCGGCTGGCCCTCGGCGCTGGCCAGGTTGGCCACGGCGTACTGGATAGTCCGAAAACTGTCGCTCACCTCGCCAAGAAAACGCTGCCCCGCCTCGGTCAAGGTCAGCTTGCGCGTACTACGCTGGAACAGCCGCACCCCAAGGCGCGCTTCCAGCTGGGCGACGTGCTTGCCCACTGCTGCCGGGGTGATGCTCAGGCGCCGGGCTGCCTCGGCGAAACTGCCCACCTCGGCGCTTCGGATGAAGCATTCGAGGGCGTTGAAAGACTCCATGGCCATGATTGCCAACCAAAGGTTTACTCTGCTGATAGTGATTGCCATCTTATCAGCAGGTAATCATCGGTCGATACTGCGTCCATCCAAGGCATCCGGCCTTGCTTCCAGCAGGAGATCAGCATGTCCAAGCAACTTACCCTCGAAGGCAAAGTCGCCTTCGTCCAAGGCGGCTCACGCGGTATCGGTGCGGCCATCGTGCGGCGCCTGGCCCGCGAAGGTGCCCACGTGGCCTTCACCTACATCAGCTCCGCCGGCCCGGCCGAAGCGCTGGCCGAAGAGGTCAAGGCGGCTGGCGGCCAGGCCCTGGCCCTGCGCGCCGACAGCGCCGACGCCGCCGCACTGCAACTGGCGGTGGACGATGCCGTGAAGGCATTCGGTCGCCTCGATATCCTGGTCAACAACGCCGGCGTGCTGGCCGTGGCGCCGCTCGCGGAGTTCGACCTCGCCGACTTCGACCGCACGCTGGCGATCAACGTGCGCAGCGTGTTCGTCGCCAGCCAGGCGGCTGCGCGCTACATGGGCCAGGGCGGGCGCATCATCAACATCGGCAGCACCAACGCCGAACGCATGCCGTTCGCCGGTGGCGCCCCGTATGCCATGAGCAAGTCGGCGCTGGTCGGCCTGACCAAGGGCATGGCCCGTGACCTGGGGCCGCAGGGCATTACCGTGAACAACGTGCAGCCGGGGCCGGTGGACACCGACATGAACCCGGCCAGTGGCGAGTTCGCCGATAGCCTGATACCGCTGATGGCGATCGGGCGGTATGGGCAGGCCGATGAGATTGCCAGCTTCGTCGCCTACCTCGCGGGGCCCGAGGCTGGCTACATCACTGGCGCCAGCCTGACCGCCGATGGTGGCTTTGCCGCCTGATAAACTGGGGCCTTGCGCCCCCAGATTGCCATTGAACACGAGAGCCCCATGAGATCCCCAACGCTCAGCCGCGCCCTGATCTTGCTGATGGCCACCGCCACCGGCCTGGCCGTGGCCAGCAACTACTACGCCCAACCGCTGCTGCACAGCATCGCCCAACAGTTCGGCCTGAGTACCGCCAGCGCCGGCAGCATCGTCATCGCCGCGCAGCTGAGCTATGGCGCCGGCCTGTTGCTGCTGGCACCACTGGGCGACCTGTTCGAGCAGCGCCGGCTGATCGTGGTGATGACAGCCATTTCCACCCTGGGCCTGGTGATCAGCGCCTGCTCCCCGAGCCTGCCCTGGTTGCTGCTCGGCACCGCGCTCACCGGCCTGTTCTCGGTGGTGGCGCAGATCCTCGTGCCGCTGGCCGCCACCCTGAGCGAGCCGCACCAGCGCGGCCGCGCGGTGGGCACCTTGATGAGCGGGTTGCTGCTGGGCATCCTGCTGGCACGCACCGCAGCTGGCTTCATGGCCGAGCTGGGCGGCTGGCGCAGCATCTATGTGCTGGCCGCAGTGCTGATGGCGCTTGCGGCGCTGGCGCTGTACCGCAACCTGCCCGAGCACAACAGCCATGCCGGTTTGAAGTACCCGGCGCTGATCGGCTCGGTGTTCCGCCTGTTCATCGAAGAGCCCGTGCTGCGCCTGCGCTCGCTGCTAGGCCTGCTGGCGTTCAGCCTGTTCGCGCTGTTCTGGACGCCGCTGGCATTCCTGCTGGCGCGCGAGCCCTACCACTACTCCGATGCCGCCATCGGGCTGTTCGGCCTGGCCGGCGCGGCTGGTGCACTGGCGGCCAACTGGGCCGGGCGCCTGGCCGACCGTGGCCACGGCTCGCTGGGCACCACCGTTGGGCTGGTGGCGCTGCTGTTGTCATGGGTCCCGCTGGGCTTTGCCGAACACTCGCTGCCGGCCTTGCTGGCAGGCGTGCTGGTGCTGGACCTGGCCGTGCAGCTGGTGCACGTGAGCAATCAGAATGCGGTGATCGCGTTGCGACCTGAAGCACGTACGCGATTGAATGCCGGCTACATCACCTGTTACTTCATTGGCGGTGCGCTAGGCTCGTTGCTGGGCACGCAGCTGTTCCAGCGGCAAGGGTGGATGGGCATCGTGGTGGCAGGCCTGGTGATCGGCTCGCTGGCACTGGTGGTATGGGGCGTGGCGCAGCGCAAGGCCGCCGCGCAGCTAGCCTGAAGCCACCATCGAGTGCGACAAACCGGTGCATTACCCTCCGTCGCCTGGCCGTTGACTTGCCTGCCCCGGCGGCGCTCAGTAGGCGCTGGTCAAGGACCTTTCACTGACAGGACGAACCAATGACAAGACTCACGGTGCAATCCGGCGATTTCTTGCAAGGTGAAGGCGAGTTTCGCAATGGATCGCTTACTCTCAAGACCCCGCGCAGCCCTTCACCCGGCGAACGCATTTCACTCGCGCGCATCGCTGACCTGCGCCTGGCCAGCCTGGAATCCAGCCGCAGCCTCGGTACTGCGCTCGGCTGGGGCGTTGCCGGGGCACTGGTGGCTGGCCCCGTGGGCTTGCTTGCCGGGCTCTGGCTGGGCGGCAAAGAGGAAGAAGCCACCTTCCTGGCCACCTTCAAGGATGGCCGCAAGCTGATGGCCATCACCGACGGCAAGACCTGGTCAAAGATCGACGACACCTGGCGCCAGCATCGCCGCCCGGCACCTGCCGATTGAGCCCCAGCGGGGCATGGCCCTGCTAAGATAGCGGCCCTTTTTTCGCCTGCTCCGGCCCTTTCGCGGCAAGCCCGCTGCCACGGGTATTGCACTGCTCTCGTGGGCAGTGCAATACACGTGGGAGCGGGCTTGCTCGCGAAAAGGCCTGCGCAGTACTTGCCCCAAGGACGCCCCCGCATGCCCCTGCTTCGCCCTCACCTGCCCCTGAGCCTGCTCAGCCTGGGCCTGGCCCTGCACAGCCCCCAGGGCCTGGCCGAGAACAGCCTCGAACTGGCCCCGGTGCAAGTGTCCGATACCTACGGCGATGAGGGCTACCAGGTGCGCGAGGCTTCGGTCGGCGGCTTCCAGCCCGCACCGCTGCTCGACACCCCCGCCTCGGTCAGCGTGTTCAGCCAGCAACTGCTGGAAGACCGCCAGGTCCGCTTGCTCAGCGAAGTACTACAAAGCGATGCCTCGGTGGGCGAAAGCTATGCCCCGATCGGCTACTACGAAAACTTCAACGTGCGCGGCTTCGAGCTCAACGCCGCCAGCAGCTACCGTATCAACGGGCAGACCATCGCCGGCGAGCAGAACGTGGCGCTGGAGAACAAGCAGCAGGTCGAGTTGCTCAAGGGCTTGTCCGGCCTGCAGAGCGGCGTGTCGGAGCCGGGCGGGTTAGTCAACTATGTGACCAAGCGCGCCGCAGACGTACGCAGCGTTACGGTTTCGACCAACGCGCAAGGCGAGCGTTATCTTGCCACCGACCTCGGCGGCTGGTTCGGCAGCGAGCGCCAGTTCGGCCTGCGCGCCAACCTGGCCCACGAGGACATCCGCTCCTACGTCGACCACGCCGACGGCAAGCGCGATTTCGCCTCGTTGGCCTTCGACTGGCAGATCAGCCCCGATGCCACCTTGCAGCTGGATGCCGAGTACCAGCACCGCGAACAGCGCTCGGTGCCGGGCTACCAGCTGCTGGGCGGCAACGCACTGCCCCACGGCATCGACCCGGGCGACCGCCTGGCCTATCAACATTGGGCCAAGCCGGTGCAGAACGACTCGCTGAACCTCGCTGGGCGCTTCGAGTACCGCTTCAACGAGGCCTGGACCGGCACCTTGAGTGCGTCGCGCAGCAAGGTGGTGATCGATGACTACAGCGCGTTCGCCTGGGGCAGCGAGGACGGCTGGCAGTCGCATTTCAGCCCCGAAGGCGACTACGACATCTATGACTTCCGCAGCCCCGACGACACCCGCCGCACCGATGAGGCCCAGGCTATGCTCAGTGGGCATTTCGAGGCGCTGGGCGTGCAGCACGACCTGACCGTGGGCAGCAGCGCCCAACGCCGCACGCTCGACCAGCGGCCCTACTACAACGAACGGGTTGGCAGCGGCAATATCTACACCGGCGCACCGGCCGTGGAGCCGTCAGAGCGGCCGGTCGGCGCCAGCGAGAAACGCCTGGACAGCCGCCAGTACGGCCTGATCGTCAGCGACCGCATCAGCTTCAACGAGCAATGGCAGACCGTGATTGGCGCACGCGAAGTGCGCCTGGATGAGAAAACCTGGGACAAGCGCGGCGTGGCCGGGCGGCATACCCGGCAATACCAGCTGTTGCCCAATGCCGCGCTGATCTACAAACCACGCCCCGACACCACCGTGTATGCCAGCTACGCCAAGGGGCTGTCAGCTGGCGGCACAGCGCCATGGTATGCCAGCAACGCGGCGGAAATGCTCGCCCCCACCCTCTCGCACCAGTTGGAACTCGGCATCAAGCGCGACTGGCAGGGCATGAGCTTCAGCGCCGCGCTGTTCCAGATTCGCCAGGCGTACCAATATGCACGCCCGGAAGGCGACGGCAGTTTCACCTATGTGCAGCAAGGCCAGCAGAAGAACATTGGCCTGGAACTGAGCGCCAGCGGCTGGGCAACCTCGAACCTTCAGCTTCAGGCCAGCGCCGCAGCAATTCGTGCCCGTGTGCAGGGCAGTGACACCGACGCCTATGAAGGCCATCAAGCGATCAACGTACCGCGCTTGCGCGCGGCCCTGCATGCCGAGTACAGCCTGCCGCTGCCCGGCCTGGCATTACTCGCCGGGGCACGCTACAGCGCCAGCAAGTATGCGAGCCAGGCGGGGAATGTGGAGGTGGGCGGGTATACCGTGTTCGACATCGGCAGCCGTTACCACACACGCATTGGCGGCTACGACACGACGCTGCGGCTGACAGTGGATAACGTCTTCGACAAGCGCTACTGGCGCGATGTGGGAGATTACCTGGGCGACAACTACCTGTTCCAGGGGGCGCCGCGGACTGCGCGGTTGTTGGCTTCCGTCAGTTTTTAAACCCTGGGATGAGCCGGTGGCACTTTGTGGGAGCGGCCTTGCCGGGGCGCCGGACCGGTCGGAAAGGGCTGCAGAGCAGCCCCGGCAATATCGGCTGGGATGCTGAAACCGTGGGGCCGCGTCGCGGCCCTTTCGCGACGCAAGGCCGCTCCTACAAAGGCCCAGAATGCAAAAAGCCCCCGAACTTCTCAGCTCGGGGGCTTTCGCAGAATGTGGCGGTGAAGAAGGGATTTGAACCCTTGATACGATTTCTCGTATACACACTTTCCAGGCGTGCTCCTTCGACCACTCGGACACTTCACCGTTTTCTCTTCAAGGCTTTCACCCCGTCGAGGCGCGCTAATTTAGTAGAAGAGCTTTTCTTTGGCAAGCATTTTTTTCAAATTTTTCATGCATTTAAGCCAACCCACTGAAAAACCGAGGCTGCCAGGGCAAAGCTGCCAATCTCGCCAGCGCTTTTCCCCCCTGCCAGCGCCCTACCCTCGCCGTGCAAGGCGTCGCGCCCTGGCGCTGACTGGCCGGTCAGCCTTGCTGCTTTACCTGGCCCGCCGTGCTGGGTAACGTCGTCGCCACGCCACCCAAAGGATTCCGCCATGAGCGAGCTGATTACCTACCACGCCGAAGACGGCATCGCCACCCTGACCCTGAACAACGGCAAGGTCAATGCCATCTCGCCAGACGTCATCGCAGCCTTCAATGCCGCCCTCGACCGCGCCACGCAAGAACGTGCCGTGGTGATCATCACCGGCCAGCCGGGCATCCTCTCCGGCGGTTACGACCTCAAGGTAATGACCTCCGGCCCCAAAGAAGCCGTGGCCCTGGTCACTGCCGGGTCCACCCTGGCGCGCCGCCTGCTGTCGCACCCGTTCCCGGTGATCGTCGCCTGCCCCGGCCATGCCGTGGCCAAGGGCGCCTTCCTGCTGTTGTCGGCGGATTACCGCATCGGCGTCGAAGGCCCCTACAAGATCGGCCTGAACGAAGTGCAGATCGGCATGACCATGCACCACGCAGGCATCGAACTGGCCCGCGACCGCCTGCGTCGCTCGGCCTTCCACCGCTCGGTGATCAATGCCGAAATGTTCGAGCCCAAGGACGCATTGGACGCCGGCTTCCTCGATCAGGTGGTACCGGCCGAGCAGCTGCTTGAAGTCGCCCAAGGCGTTGCCCGAGAGCTGAAGAAGCTAAACATGCTGGCGCACAAGAACACCAAGCTGAAAGTGCGCAAGGGGCTGCTGGATACCCTGGACGAAGCCATTCTGCTCGATCAGGGCCACATGGGCTGACTGCACCGACTCACACCAAGGTTTGCCCCGGCCAGTGCACAGCCGTACACTGCGCCGCGACTGTCTGGTGTGAGTCGTACCATGCTTTACTCCCTTCGCATGCTCCTGCTGGCGCTGCACTTTTTGCTGGTTGGCGCTGTTGGTTTGCTGATCGGCCTGCTGCGCCCCTTCAACCGCGACAACAGCCGCCTCTTTGCCCGCCTTTACAGCCTGCCGGCCACCTGGCTGATGCGCATCAAGGTCAAGGCTGAAGTCGGCCCCCTGTGGGACCAGCCGCCCGGCTGCGTGATCGTCGCCAATCACCAGTCCAACTTCGACCTGTTCATCCTTGGCCATGTGGTGCCGCAACGCACCGTTGCCATCGGCAAGAAGAGCCTTGGCTGGATTCCACTGTTCGGCCAGCTGTTCTGGCTCGGCGGCAATGTGCTGATCGACCGCAAGAACGCCTACCAGGCGCGCAAGGCCATGCAGACCACCACGCGCATCCTGCGTGACGACACTTCGATCTGGATCTTCCCGGAAGGCACGCGCAACCCGGCAGAACAGCTGCTGGCGTTCAAGAAAGGGGCGTTCCACATGGCCATCGAAGCCGGCGTGCCCATCGTCCCGGTGTGCGTCAGCCGCTATGCCCGGCGCCTGAGCCTCAACAGCTGGCGGCGGCGTACCGTGATCGTGCGCTCACTGCCACCGATCGCCACCAGCGGCCTCAGCCAGCAGGATGTGCCGGCACTGATCGAGCAGTGCCGCACGCAGATGCAGCAGTGCATCGACCATATGGAAGGTGAACTCGCCCAGCACTAGGTTGCTCTGCGGCCAACTACAGCCCAAGCTGTAACCCGTGTGCAACCGAAAAAGTGGATAACCATGGGTCGAGTCGTGGCATCGGCGGTGTATGCCGCTGGCAGAAAGGTCACCAACATCAGCATCGACGAAGGCAGCGAGTGGGCGCGCAAGCCGGGGCACTTCGTGTGGATTGGCCTGGAAGAACCCAATGCCGAGGAACTGGCCAACCTGCAGTGCCAGTTCAACCTGCACGAACTGGCCATCGAGGATGCGCTGGAAAAGCACAGCCGGCCCAAGCTGGAAACCTTCGGTGACGCGCTGTTCATCGTCACCTACTCGCCGGTGCGCCACGAAGGCAAGCTGGAGTTCATCGAAACCCACATCTTCGCCGGCAATGGCTACATCATCACCTGCCGCAACGGCCACTCGAAATCCTACGCACTGGTGCGCCAGCGCTGCGAGGCGCGCCCGTTGCTGCTCGAACATGGCGAAGACTTCGTCCTGTACGCCCTGCTCGACTTCGTCACAGAGAACTACCAGCCGGTCAGCGAGGCCATTCATGGTGAAATCGAGGAGCTGGAGCAGAGCGTACTGAGCAACTCGTTGCAGGAAGAGGACATTCAGCGCCTGCACAGCCTGCGCCGCGATATCCTGCGCCTGCGCCGCTACGTGGCACCGATGGTGGAAGTCAGCGAGGAACTGCAGCGCTTGAGCTTCCCGTTCATCGACAAGAACATGCGCCCGTATTTCCGTGATGTGCAGATCCACGTCACGCGGCAGATGGAGGACCTGGCCGGGATCCGCGACATTGCCAGCCAGACCATCGAGATCGGCATGCTGCTGGAGTCGTCACGGCAGAGCATCGTACAGCGCAAGTTTGCCGCCTGGGCAGCGATCCTGGCCTTCCCCACGGCGATTGCCGGCATCTACGGGATGAACTTCCAGAACATGCCGGAACTGGGGTGGCACTATGGCTACTTCGGGGTGCTGGGTGTGATCGTGCTGGGGTGTACCGGGCTCTTTGCCAGCTTCAAGAAATCCGGCTGGCTTTAGTTTGCCGGGGGCGCTTGCGCCCCCAGCTATTGATCAGGCGGCGCTGTCGCTGGCCTTGGCCGGCTGCTGAATGAAGCGCATCATCCACTCGCCTACCAGGTCGCCCTGGTGCTCGGTGGCCAGGCTGGCAATGGCCTTGTGGTACACCTCGTCACCCAGGTATTCCTGACGCGCATCGAGCAGCGCCCGCGAGTAGTCATGAACGAACTCTGGGTGGCCCTGGAAGCACAGCACCTGGTCACGGATGTGATACGCCGCATTCGGGCAGAAGTCGCTGGAGGCAATTACCGTGGCGCCTTCGGGCAGCTCGGTGACCTGGTCCTGGTGGCTGATCAGCAAGGTCAGCTCGGAAACCTCCGGGTCCATCCACGGCGCATGCGCCGCCAGCGAATAGCGGTGAACACCTACGCCCCAACCTTTGTCGGCGCGCTCGGCCTTGCCACCCAGGGTCAGCGCCAGCAACTGATGACCAAAGCACACCCCCAGCAGCTTCTCGCCCCGCTCGTAGAGTTTGAGCAGGTAAGCCTTGAGCGTCTGGATCCATGGATCGCTACCGAACGAATCAGCCTTGCTGCCCGTGACCAGATAGGCATCGAAGCGTTCGCCGTCGGGCGGGTAGTCGCCGTTCATCACGTTGTAGACGCGAAACTCGGCTGCGATCGGCTGACGCGAGAAGAGCTGCTCGAACATCCTTCCGTAGCCCTGGTACTGCGCGGTCAACTCCGGTCGCAGGACATCGGTTTCAAGGATGCAGATGCGTAACGACATAGGGATAGTCCTGAACGACATGGGTGGGAATCTCTTGTAGAGACTGCCGCGAAAGCCACGTACAAGCAAGTAGGCTGCACTGACGAACGGTCACATTGTGTCGGAGAGACGCTGGTGGATACGCGGCTGTCTAGGCGGAGCTTGCCAGCGTTATGGCCACTGGCCTCATAGCCAATGGTGCTTGATCAGTTAACCGCTTAGAACAAAGGGTTCTCAATAATGGATAACGCTCGGCCTGCGGGTGGTTTATATCCACATACATGAGGCAAGCAGACCCGACAAGGAAGCCACCGGGTATTCAGGAATAACAACAAGAAGGCGGTCCGCCATGTTCAGACAATCGAAACTTCGCCAAGCCGGGCTTATTCTCTTCGCCACGACTTTGCTGCTGATTCTTCCCAACCTTACGCGGTTGTTCGGCTAACAGCGCCAATGCTTCGCTTGGGTTAATCTTCCGGCTTTATGGTCGGAGATTGCCCATGCGCCATGGCCTTGCCGCGCTAGCCCTGTTGTTGAGCCTGCCGCTATCGGCGGCGCAGTTGCACCTGGAGCTGGGCGACAGCGCCCGGCAGTGGTCCACTGAAGAACTGCTCAAGCACCC
The DNA here is from genome assembly GCF_001320205.1 of Pseudomonas sp. NBRC 111123. NCBI lineage: Bacteria > Pseudomonadati > Pseudomonadota > Gammaproteobacteria > Pseudomonadales > Pseudomonadaceae > Pseudomonas > Pseudomonas sp. NBRC 111123. The sequence continues at coordinate 245,153 of NZ_BCAZ01000001.1, read as the reverse complement.
TCAGGCCCGCGACATCGATATCGAACAGGACGTTTCCTATAAGCGGCCCATGCATTTTCGCGCCGTGCCTTTGGCAACCCTGCTGGAAGGGGTCATGGCCGATGACCACCTGCAGGCAGTGGCGCTGGATGGCTTTGCCGCCGAAATGCCGGCTGGGCCGTTGCTGCAAGAAGGCCCGGCACGCGCCTGGCTGGCCATCGAGGACCCGGCTCGGCCGTGGCCGGCGCTAGGCAACAGCAAACCCAGCGCAGGGCCGTTCTACCTGGTCTGGAGCAACCCACAGGCAAGCGGCATCCGCCCCGAGCAATGGCCCTTCCAGGTCGCCACGATCCGCCGCCTGGCGCCGGTAGAACAGCGTTTTCCGGCGCTGCTGCCCGACCCCAGGCTGCCGGCCAATGACCCGGTGCGCCAGGGCTTTGCCCTGTTCCAGCAGAATTGCCTGGCGTGCCATCGGCTCAATGGCGCAGGGGATGCGCAGTTCGGGCCGGACTTGAACGTGCCGCACAACCCGACCGAGTATTTCCGGCCTGAATACCTGCGCAAGTACATTCGAGACCCGCAGAGCTTGCGGCAATGGCCGCAGGCGCGGATGCCGGGGTTTGCCGAGAGTGTGCTGAGTGAACAGGAGCTGGATGAGCTGCTCGCTTATCTGGCGCATATGGCCGGGCGAAAGCTTTGAGATGGTTGGGGCTGGTGCGCAGCCCATCGCAGGCAAGCCAGCTCCCACAGAGGCATTGCAAGCCCTGAGTGCTGTAGAAATCCTGTGGGAGCTGGCTTGCCTGCAATGGGCCGCAGAGCGGCCCCAAAAACTCAGGCGATTGGCCTTTCCTGCTTGACGCCCCACCCTTCGACTTCGCCGCCATAGGGTGACACGACCTGCTCGAAAGCCTCCTCGAAGTCACCAATCCCACCGTAGGTGGCATACATGACCTTGCTCAGTTCCAGGTGCCAAGCACCATCGTCCCGTTCACGCACCTGAGCATTCAACGATTCGCCGCGAAACTGCCCGGCTGCCCTTCGCGCGCCGGCTTCATCTGGAAATACCGCATAGAACTCGATGGGGTGGATGCGGGTGAAGTCGAAACCGCCAGCTTTCATCTGGCGCAGGACATTACTGCTGATATCGTCGTTCAGGCTGCTCATGAATCGTCCTCCCGAATAATGCGATGGATAGACTTTCCGTGCACTACGCACCTGCCGGCACTGCCAGCAGATCGAGCTGATGCAAGACGCGAATTGAATGGATGCAGGCCCGCAGAAAAGGCCGGCACCTCCCACCAGCGTAGTGCCTGCGCAGGCACCACGCCAACCTGTGATCAAGGCGCTTCGTGGATGCTGGTGATGATCACGCCGTTCTGCTCCTTGAGCCAGCGTGCGGTAGGGGATGGGGCGCGGTCCTGGAAGTCGTTGAGGTCCAGCTCATCCATGACCGGAAACAGGTGCGAACGAATGGCACGGGCCGCCTCTTCTTCGCTGGGGCACTGTTCACCGTGCAGCAGCAAAGTGGTTGGCTCGCCTTTCTGGTCGGCAAAGATGACTTCCCACTCTTTCATTGAATTGCCCTCAGTCAAAGAAGACCCGGTCAGTGACGCCTGTAGATGCAGACCTTGGACCTGGCGATTCGTTCCTGCAACAGAAAGGGCCGCAATGCGGCCCGTTCTGTCTGGTGCTGGCTGTTTAGTGGTTACTTCTTGGGCGTGCCGTGAACCACACCAGCCGTGTTGTCCAGCAAGCTCTTGGTCGCCGTCTGGATGAAGGCTTCGAGCTGCTGCAGCATCTGCGGCTGCTCAGGGCTTTCGATCAGCTCGGCCTTGAACTCGCTGCCCAGCTGGTAGCGGTACATGCGCGGGCTCATGTCCTTGGACTCGATGAGCAAGTGATCGCCCTTGACCAGGCCGACGATCTGCTCGCTGCCCGACGGCTTGATCATGCCCATGCCCGGGTCGCCCTCAGGCAGGTTGAGCAGGTCGCGGCCCCAGCACTGGTGACGGGTCTCGCCGCCCAGGCGGCCCATGATGGTCGGCACGATGTCGACCTGGGTACCCACGGTGTGGCTGACCGCACCGAACTTCTCCTGGATGCCCGGGGCAATCAGCAGCAGCGGCACGTTGAAGCGGCCCAGGTCCAGCTCGGTGACCTGCTGGTGGTTGCCGAAGCCGTGGTCGCCGACGATGACGAACAGGGTCTCCTTGAAGTACGGTTCTTTACGCGCCTTCTCGAAGAACTGGCCCAGCGCCCAGTCGGAGTAGCGCATGGCGGTCAGGTGCTCGTCCAGGCGGCCCTGACCCGTGACTTTCTCGACCGGCAGGTTGGCAGGCAACGCGTACGGGGTGTGGTTGGACAGGGTCTGCAGCAGCGCGTAGATCGGCTTCTTGCCGTCGTGCTTGGCCAGTTCCTCGTTGCCGCGGTCGAACATGTCCTGGTCGGACACGCCCCAGGTCGGGTCGGAGAATACCGGGTTGACGAAGTCGTTACGGCCAATGAAGGTGGTCATGCCCTGGTTGCCGAAGAAACCGGACTGGTTGTCCCAGGCGAAATCGCCGTTGTAGACATAGACGTCGTCGTAGTCGCGGGCACTGAGCAGCGCCGGCAGGCCCGACAGCTTGTGGCCGCCTTCAGGGGTCTGCATCAGGTACTCGAAGCCTGGCAGGTTGGGGAAGCAGGCCATGGTGGCGAACATGCCCTGATGGGTATGGGTGCCATTGGAGAAGAAGCGGTCGAACAGCAGGCCTTCTTTGGCCAGCTTGTCGAAGTACGGGGTGATGTTGTTCGGGCTACCCAGGGCGCCTACCGAGTGGCCGGCGAAGCTTTCCATGAGGATCACCACGACGTTCTTGATCGGCAGGGTGCGGTCGGCCGGCGGCACGAAATCGCGGCGCACGGCAGCCTCGTCGGCATCGACCAGGGTGTCATTGGCGGTCAGCAGCTGCTTGCGCACGGTCTCGGTGGCAAGCTCCTGTTTGAGCACCGGCTTCCAGATATTGGCGCGGTCTTCGCCGAAACGGCTCTTGGCGGCATCGATCAAGGTCAGGGTGCCGTTCAGGCCCAACTGGTTGACGAAGTTGGAGTCGGTGGTGAAAGCATCACCCCAACGCATCGGCGGGCCCTGGCGCAGGGTGCCGCGGGCGGCGACCACGGCTACCAGCAGGACCACCATGAACACCGCCAGGCGGTTGTACCACGGCGCCACGCGCTGCTCGCCGGTACCGCGGGTCAGGCGGTCGATACCCTTGAACAGCAGGCTCAGCAGCCAGGTGCCGAAGGCCCAGGCCAGCAGGTAGCGCACCACCGGGAAGCCGTACCAGAGCATGCTCAGCACGGTCTTCGGGTCTTCCTTGATGTACTGGAAGACCAGGCCGTTGAGGCGCTGGTGGAACTCACGGTAGAAGTCCATCTCCATCAGGCCGAGGAACATCACCACGCTCGAGGCGAGGGTCAGCCAGAAGCGGAACAGCCCGCGCCGAGCCATGAGCCAGGGACTCAGCATGGCCAGCAGCAGAGGAATGCTCAGGTACACCACCACCCGCAGGTCGAAGCGCAAACCGTTGAGGAAGCCTTCGGCGACGGTCGAGTAAGGGGTGTCGCCGATCATGTCGCTGTTGTAGACCAGCAGCGCCAGGCGCACCAGGCTGAGCATCAACATGATCACCAGGCCGCTGAGCAGCGTGTAGGCCAGGTGCGATTTCAAGGTCGGCGTGAAAGCTCGCGCGCCCTGTTGCTTCAAGGCATCCGTGTTAGCCATGAATGGGAAAGTCCTAGGATTGCGGTTTGCGGAGATGGCGATGGGGCTGGCCCAACGCAGCATTATGCGGGTGCGGATTCTGTTTAAACCAATGTGAAAATTTTGTCACGACCCTGTTGCTGATTTTGTCTGGGACGCGGCTTTCATATGCGGACATTGCCCCGCGGCCCGGCAATCGCCCAGATCACCAGGCCGATCACCGGCAGCAGGGCAATCAGCAGAATCCACAGCACCTTGATCCCCACTTCGCTACCGCTCTTGATCACGTTGAGGATCGCCCAGATATCCAGGGCAAGGATGATCAGGCCGACCAGGCCATTGAAAGTAGAGCCCATTGCCACGTTCTCCTTGAAAGGCTGTTGCTGAGCATAGTCCTCTATCAAGGCCATAGAAGGGAATCCTTGGCCTGCCACGCGGGTCACTGGATAAACTGCAACCATTCATGGATCCGAGGTTCACATGCCCCCCGCTCACAGCCAAAGCGCCAACCCACCCTCCCTGCTGAGCGCCTGGCGCCAGCAAGCGCTCAGCACGCCATGGCTCAGCGCAGGCCTGGCCGTGAGCTTGTTGGCGGTCATCGTGCTGCTGGCAGCCAGCTTCTGGAACGCCATAAACGGCGACCATGCCGACAACCTGCACCTGGCTGCGCTCGGCGGGCTTTCCGGTTTTGCCGCCACCGCCCTGGGTGCGGTACTGGCCGTGGTGCTGCGCGATGTCAGCGCGCGCAGTCAGGATGTGATGCTCGGCTTTGCCGCTGGCATGATGCTGGCTGCCAGTTCGTTTTCGCTGATTTTGCCGGGCCTGGATGCTGCCCGCGCGATCACTGGCAATGGCCCGGCGGCCGCGTTCACCGTGGTGCTGGGCATGGGCCTGGGCGTACTGCTGATGCTCGGCCTCGACCGTTTCACCCCGCACGAGCATGAAAGCACTGGCCCCTGTGGCCCGGAGGCCGAGCGCATCAACCGGGTATGGCTGTTCGTGCTGGCGATCACCTTGCACAACCTGCCCGAGGGCATGGCGATCGGCGTGAGCTTTGCCAATGGCGACATGAACATCGGCCTGCCGCTGACCAGCGCCATTGCCATCCAGGACATCCCCGAGGGCTTGGCCGTGGCCCTGGCCTTGCGGGCGACCGGGCTGTCGAACCTGAAAGCTGCGCTGGTGGCGATTGGTTCGGGGCTGATGGAACCCTTGGGCGCGGTGATCGGCCTTGGCATTTCCACCGGGTTTGCCCTGGCCTACCCGATCAGCATGGGGCTGGCGGCAGGGGCGATGATCTTCGTGGTGTCCCACGAGGTGATTCCCGAGACCCACCGTAACGGGCACCAGACATCGGCGACCCTGGGGTTGATGGGAGGGTTTGCGGTGATGATGTTTCTCGACACCGCGCTGGGCTAGGAACAACCGTTAGCCTGTACTGGCCTCTTCGCGGGTAAACCCGCTCCCACAGGGACCGCACTCTATTCGAGAGGGTGGAGATCCTGTGGGAGCGGGCTTGCCCACGAAAAAGCAAACAATGCTGTCAGATGTGAACCGCGACCTTCAGTGCCTCAAGCGCCGGTTCCACCTTGATCCCGAGCTCTGCCCCCAGCTCCAGCACCCGCGCCAGGTCGTGCTGGCCAACCATCACCATCTGCAGTTCGTCATCAAGCAGCTGGCTGAAGTTGAGCAGCACGTAGCCACCGGCTTCCTTGTTCAACGCGCCCATCTGCACCTGGATGCGGTTGAGCGCGGTCAGTGGCTCGGTGCGCGCCAGCTGCTTGGGCTTGAGGGTGAACGGCACGCTCTGGTCGAACGAATCGCTGATGTGCTGGAACAGCTCCTGATAGCTGTCGGCCTGGAACACCACGGTGTCTGGCAGGCTGCCGAGCACTACCCATTCACCCAGCGGGATCGGGAAGCTGTCGTCGTAATTGATATCGGGGTTGGCGGCCAGGAAGGCGGCGGAGTCGGCGTAGGCCTGGGCGGCCTCGTCGGCGATGCGCTCGATTTCCTCATCGCGCATGCAGCCGGCGCCGATAAGGCTGATGAATTCGAGCAACTGGTTTTTCATGACGGGGGCCTGCGGCGGGTGAAAAGTCGCCAAGGATAGCCGCAAATGCCCCCGGGCGGTTAGCCGACCAGCGCTTGCAGGCGCGCGGCGGCGTCCACCGCGCCCATGGTTTGCGCCGCCATCAGCGCCGTGGCGCCACGGGCATCCTGGTGCGCCCGGTCGGCGCCCTGGGCCAGCAGGAAGTCGACAATCTCGACGCGGTTGAACATCGCCGCCAGCATCAACGCGGTACGCCCGTCCTGCGCGGCGGCATCCACCGGAACGCCGCTGTCCAGCAACAGGCGGATCATCGCAAGGTCCCCTTTGAATGCCGCACCAGCGATGGGCAGCTGGCCATTGTCGTTGGCGATCAGCGGGTCGGCACCGTTGGCCAGCAGCACGCGTACCGCTTCATGCTGGCCGTGGTAGCTGGCCAGCATCAGCAAGGTGTCGCCCTTGTAATTGCGCAGGTTGGCCGGCAGGCCGCTGGCCAGCAGGCGCCCGAGCATCTCGGCGTCGCCCTGGCGGGCACGCTCGAATACCTGCTCGGCAAAGGCAGCGGTCTCATCATCGGTCATGGCGGTTGCGGTGGGTTGAGCGGACATCAGGAACCTCCTGGCATAAATGATTGCCCAAGTCTTTGTCAGGCATGCCAGTTCGGTCAAAGGTTCAGATTCTATAAGGTCGATAGGCAAAGCCTGAGCCGTGCAAAATGCACTGGGCAAAATGCACGACCATGCAGCCTGCACGATGCCCCTTCTGAAAAAGCCTCATAACACCCTGTATTTACTGGGTTTTCTCGCCACCTGCGTTCTGGCACGGTCACTGCAACGATCAACTCAAGTCTGCCCACACAACAGTCAGGAGTTGATATGGACCTCATCCAGGAAAAATTCGTCTCGGTGTTCTCGGCCTACCAGGTTGCCACCCAGCCCCGCCCTGACGGTGGCGTATTGCTGACGCTGCGCGCTGCCGACGGCAAGGTTACCCGCCGCGTGCTGACCTACGGCCAATTGCACAGTGCCGAGCAACTGTCCTGGGCGATCAGTGCAATTCGCCGTGACCTGGCCGAGCAGGCCAGTGAACTGCCGGTCATTTCCATGCTGCAGAGTCAGCAGCGGTTTGCGCTGCCGACCTACCGCTGAGGTTTGTCTGTACCGGCCTCTCGCGGATCAGTCCGCCCCTACACAGGTACTGCATTGCCCCTAGGGATGGCGGGGTACCTGATTGTAGGAGCGGATTTATCCGCGATGAGGTCCGGTCAGGCTTTAAAGCTCGTCGATCCCAAGAAACGCCCGAGCGGTCGCATCACCGGTAAACCGCGGCTCCACACCCTGCTCATTGGCATACAGGCGTAATGCCAGGCAGAACGGATTGTCCCCCAGCTCCACCCAGCGCCCTGTCCCCGCAGGCACCACCAGTTGATCCCCCTTCTCGCACAGCACCGCGTACACGTACTCACCCAGGCGCAGGCCGACTTGCGCGCGGCCGGTTACCACGGCGAACACTTCGTCGCTGTCGTGTACATGTTCATCACGCACATCAATTTGCATCGGGGCGAGGCCATCACGGTTGAGCAGCGTGAACGCCACACTGCCCTGGGCCGTCATCAGCTGGTCGAGGTGCTCACGGCAGGCGTCGAGCACTTCAGCCTGGCTGCCGCCCGGGCGCACACGCAGCGCCAGCGGGCTGTGGCTGAAGCGCACGCCCTGCTCGGCCAGGGTCGCGGCGATGTCATCGTGGTGGGTCAGCACCTTGTTCGGCAGGTCCGGGCTGGATGGGTGGAAAACACAGAGGATGCTCATCGGCTGCGGGTCCTGATCGATTTAGAACGAGTGGCAATGATAACGGCTGCGGCCAACGCTGCGGCGCTGGCCATACCAAAGGTGAAGGTCGGCCCCAGCAGTTTCCAGCTGTAGCCCGAATACAAGGCGCCCAGTGCACCACCGGTACCCGACAGAGCCGCATACAGCGCCTGGCCCTGGCCTTGCTGACGGGCGCCGAAGCTGGCCTGGACGAACGCGATGGAAGCGGCATGGAAGCAGCCGAATGTGGCCGCGTGCAGCAATTGGGCGAAGATCAGCACGGCCGGTTCATCCGCCAGGTTGCCCAACAGCAGCCAGCGCAGCGCCGCCAGCAGGAAGCTGACCAGCAGCACCCGCTGCACGCTCAAGCGCGCAAACAGGCGGCTCATGAGCATGAACATCAGCACTTCGGCGACCACCCCCAGCGCCCACAGCAAGCCGATGGCACCGCGGCTGTAGCCCAGGTGTTCCAGGTGCAGTGTGAGGAAGGTGTAGTACGGGCCGTGGCTGAGTTGCATCAACGCCACACAGAGGTAGAAGGCAATCACCCCCGGCGCAGTGAGCTGGCGCAGGAAGCCGCCTGATTCACGGCGCTCGCCCTGCTCTACCGGCTGGGCGTTGGGCACCCACAGGCTGGCGGCAACGATGCCGGCCATGATGGCCACCAGCGCCACCGGGTAGATGTCCAGGCTCAGCCATTCGAACAGCCGCCCCAGGCCGACCACGGTGAGGATGAAGCCGATCGAGCCCCACAGGCGCACCTGGCTGTAGCGCGACGTCTGCCCATGCAGGTGGGCCAGGGTAATGACTTCGAACTGCGGCAACACTGCGTGCCAGAAGAACGCGTGCAGGGCCATGACCAACGCCAGCCAGGCGTAGCTCTTGCCGAAGAAGATCAGCGAGAAGGTGGCCAGGGTCGACAAGGCGCCAAGGCGCACGATCAGCAGGCGCTGGCCGCTGCGGTCTCCAAGCCAGCCCCACAGGTTCGGGGCGATGCAGCGCATCAGCATGGGGATGGCCACCAGCTCGCCGATGCGTGCCGGGGAGAAACCCAGGTAGTCGAAGTACAAGGCCAGGAACGGGGCAGTGGAGCCCAGCAGGGCGAAGTAGAACAGGTAGAAGCTGGACAGGCGCCAGTAGGGAATCGGGGGCATGGGATGGGCCTTGTGGTATGCCTGTGCCGGCCCTTTCGCGGGTAAACCCGCTCCCGCAGGCCCCGCTGCCCGCAGGCTCAGTGAAGTGCCTGTGGGAGCGGGTTCACCCGCGAAGAGGCCAGGCCTGGCTAAGTCAGAGCTGGCCCAGCACCGGGGTGTTGACCTTCACATCGGCATTCTGCGCACGGTGGCGCAGCAGGTGGTCCATCAGCACGATGGCCATCATCGCTTCGGCGATCGGCGTGGCACGGATGCCAACGCACGGGTCATGGCGGCCCTTGGTGATGACGTCGACCGGGTTGCCATCGACGTCGATCGAACGGCCCGGCGTGGTGATGCTGGAGGTCGGTTTCAGCGCCAGGTGGGCAACGATCGGCTGGCCCGAGCTGATGCCACCGAGAATGCCGCCGGCATTGTTGCTGAGGAAGCCGTCCGGGGTCAGCTCGTCACGGTGCTCGGTGCCACGCTGTGCAACGCTGGCGAAACCGGCGCCGATTTCCACGCCCTTGACCGCGTTGATGCTCATCAGCGCATGGGCCAGTTCTGCATCGAGGCGATCGAAAATCGGCTCGCCCAGGCCGGGCATCACGCCTTCGGCGACCACGGTGATCTTGGCGCCGACCGAATCCTGATCACGGCGCAGCTGGTCCATGTAGGCCTCGAGTTCCGGCACCTTGCTCGGGTCGGGGCTGAAGAAGGCGTTCTGCTCTACCGAGTCCCAGCTCTTGAACGGGATTTCGATCGGGCCCAGCTGGCTCATGTAACCACGCACCTGGATACCCTGGGTGGCCAGGTATTTCTTGGCGATGGCACCAGCAGCCACGCGCATGGCAGTTTCGCGGGCCGAACTGCGGCCGCCGCCACGGTAGTCGCGCACGCCATATTTGTGGTGATAGGTGTAGTCGGCGTGGGCCGGGCGGAACAGGTCCTTGATCGCCGAGTAGTCCTTGGACTTCTGGTCGGTGTTGCGGATCAGCAAGCCGATCGAGCAGCCCGTGGTACGGCCTTCGAACACACCAGAGAGGATCTCCACTTCGTCGGCCTCCTGGCGCTGGGTGGTATGCCGGCTGGTGCCAGGCTTGCGCCGGTCGAGGTCGTGCTGCAGGTCGGCGAGGGAGATTTCCAGGCCAGGTGGGCACCCATCGACAATGGCGACCAACGCCGGGCCATGGCTTTCGCCTGCGGTGGTGACAGTGAACAGCTTGCCGTAGGTATTGCCGGACATGGACGCTCCGCGAAATCTGCCTGAGATGAACGAAAGCGGGCAGTATACAGATGCTTTGGTAGCCTGTGCTGGCCTCTTCGCGGGCAAACCCGCTCCCACAGGGGCCGCGCCAAGCCTGCAGGAGCGGGTTCATCGAAGCGTCGAACCGCCCCGAACAGGCCAGACCTGCCGTATCAGCCATCGAACCTTCCCGCAAACATTGGGTCAAACCGTCATCTCTCCATGTAGTACCGCATGATGTCGCGCCTTGTCGCCTTTTTCCTCCTGCTGTGCACGGGCCTGGCCCAGGCCGCTGCACCCACCGTGCTGCAACGCCCCATCGACCTTGACACCGGCCAGGGTGTGCTGCATGGCAGCCTGCTGCTGCCGCAACAGGCCACACCGCCGCCAGTGGTGTTGATCATCGCGGGCTCCGGCCCGACCGATCGCGATGGCAACAACCCGGCCTCTGGGCGCATCGACAACCTCAAGCGCCTGGCGCTGGTGCTGGCCAACGAGCACATCGCCAGCGTGCGCTACGACAAACGCGGAGTGGCCGCCAGCCAGCCGGCCACCCCCGATGAGCGCGACCTTAGCGTGCAACGCTACGTCGACGACGTGGTGGCCTGGAGCCGCAAGCTCAAGGCAGACCCACGCTTCGGCCCGCTGATCCTGGTCGGCCACAGCGAAGGTGCGCTGATCGCCAGCCTGGCCGCTGAACGCGCGGGCGCCAGCGCAGTGATCACCCTGGCCGGCATGGGCCGGCCACTGGCGGACGTACTGCGCGAGCAACTGGCCCAGCGCATGCCACCGGCACAGATGGCCCAAGGCAGTGCCTTGCTCGACCGCCTGCAAGCCGGGCAGACCAGCCTGGACGTGCCGGCCCCCTTGCGCCAGGTGTTTCGCCCCAGCGTGCAGCCCTACCTGATCACCCTGCTCCAGCAAGACCCGGCGCAGGCCTTCGCCCGGTTGCCGATGCCGGCGCTGATCGTGCAGGGCCGCAACGACGTTCAGGTCGACGTGGCCGACGCAGAACGCCTCAAGGCGGCCAAGCCGGACGCCCAGCTGGTGCTGATCGACGGCATGAACCACATGCTGCGCATCAGCCCCAAGGACATGCACCTGCAGCGTGACAGCTACCTCAACCCGGAATTGCCACTGGCAAGGGAACTGGGCGAGCGGGTGGTCAGCTTCATTCACCAACTGCCATCGGCCTGACCCTCAAACATCGGCAAAACCTGCCGATAACGCGGTATTGGTGTTGATTGCGGCCGCTTTAAGGCCCATCGTCGGCAAGCGCGGCCCCTTCAGGGTGTGTACAGGATCCAGGCCTGTGCTGACCCTACGGGAGTCGCGCTTGCCGGCGGTGGGCTGCAAAGCAGCCCCGGTCAGTGCAAGCCCGTATCCGAGGAAACACCCTGATGACCGATGCCCCTGCCGCCGTAGAGCCAGCCGAAGAGCCGCACGCCACGGAACCCGCCGCCCTGCCCTGGGCCGACCTTGCTGTCGAGCACTTCCAGCTGCTGCGCCTGGCGCCCTTGCCCACCGACCGCAACAGTGGTGCACGGCCATTGCGCTTCGTCGAATTCGCCTATGCCGAGCGCCATGACAAGGCCCACAGCCTGCTGCGCATGGAAATCCGCCTGCCCGGGCAGAAGGTTCGCAAGGAGCAGAACCGGCTGGATGTGCGGGTGGATCACGCGGAACGCCTGGTGACCCTCGGCAGTGACAGCGGCCTGCAACTGGAGCCGCTCAATCGCGGCATCGGCCGCTTCATGCTGGGCCAGGCCGTGCAGTGGCTGCAGCGGCGCTGGTCGAACTACCGGGTCGAAGGCATGGCCCTGCCGAACAAGGATGCGCTCAACGAAGACACCCGCCTGCGCCGCGACCGCTTCATCACCGCCACCGGCCTGGAAGTGGAATACGCCGACCCGCAGCACCTCAAGGGCCGTACGCTCGATACCACGGTAAGCCAGCTCAAGGGCGGCTGGAATACCGAAAAGGTGCAGCAGGTGAGCATGCTCGATGCTGCGGGCATGCTGCAGCAGGCCGAGCAGCAGCTGCTGGAAAAAGAGGGCCAGCTGCGCGAGCGCGATGAGCGGGTGGCCAAGTACCGGCGTGAAGACAGCGGGTTGCGCTTTACCATCACCTGCCTGGTGGCGTTTGCCGTTTTCCAGGCAGGGTTGCTGATCTGGATCGCTACCCGGTAAGGAGCGGGGCGCCGGGCCGATCGGAAAAGGCTGCAAAGCAGCCCCGGCAGGCCCACGTCAGACGCGAGCCCTGAACAGCTCCTGGTGCTGACGGCACTGCTCGGCGGTGAGCATGAACACGCCATGCCCGCCACGCTCGAACTCCAGCCAGGCGAAGTCCACCTCCGGGTACAGCGCCTCGACGTGCACCTGGCTGTTGCCAACCTCCACGATCAGCAGCCCCTTTTCGGTCAGGTGATCCGCCGCTTCGGCAAGCATCCGCCGCACCAGGTCCAGGCCATCGTTGCCGCAGGCCAGGCCCATTTCTGGCTCGTGGTGATACTCGGCCGGCATGTCACCGAAGTCCTCGGCATCTACGTACGGCGGGTTGGACAGGATCAGGTCGAAACGCTGCCCCGGCAGGCCGGCGAAGCCGTCACCCTGCACGGTGAACACGCGCTCGTCGAGGCCGTGGCGCTCGATATTCTGGTTGGCCACTTCCAGCGCGTCGAACGACAGGTCGGCCAGCACCACTTCGGCTTCGGGGAACACTTCAGCAGCCACGATGCCAATGCAGCCAGAGCCGGTGCACAGATCGAGGATACGGGCCGGCTCGGCCGCCAGCCACGGCTCGAAACGTTTTTCGATCAGCTCGCCGATCGGTGAACGGGGCACCAGCACGCGCTCGTCGACGATGAACGACATGCCGCAGAACCAGGCCTCACCCAGCAGGTAGGCGGTTGGTACACGGTCTTCGATGCGGCGCTTGAGCAGGTGCTGCAGGCGTACCCGCTCGTCGTCCTCAAGCTGGCAGTCCAGGTAGCTGTCGGCGATTTCCCACGGCAGGTGCACCGCGCCCAGCACCAGCAGGCGGGCTTCATCCCAGGCATTGTCGGCACCGTGGCCGAAGAACAGCTCGTGTTCGTGGAAGCGGCTGACCGCCCAGCGGATATGGTCGCGCAACGTGCGCAGACGAGATGTGATCACGGGGTACTCCTATTCAGACCGTACAAAAGTCTAACAGCCCAACCCGCACAATTGTTCCTCCCGATGCCCCAACGGCAGGCCACAGGCCAGTAACCACGCTGCTTGCGATGTCAACCATTCCCATTGGCGCCAAGGCAAGGGAGAATAGGTATACAAAAGCCCTACCCAAGGAGCCCTTGATGTCCGTTCCAACCACGATGTTCCGCCTCACTGGCCGCGACTATCCGCCGGCCAAGCTGAGCCAAGCCAGCCTGATCATCATCGATGCGCAGAAGGAATACCTGAGCGGTCCTCTGCAACTGTCGGGCATGGACGAGGCCGTGGCCAACATCGCCCGGTTGCTCGACGCCGCCCGCAAGGCCGGCCGTCCGATCATCCACGTTCGCCACCTCGGTACCGTTGGTGGGCGCTTCGACCCGCAGGGCCCGGCCGGCCAGTTCATCCCGGGCCTGGAGCCGCGCGAAGGTGAAATCATCATCGAAAAGCGCATGCCCAACGCCTTCAAGAACACCAAGCTGCACGACACCCTGCAGGAGCTGGGGCACCTGGATCTGATCGTGTGCGGTTTCATGAGCCACTCCAGCGTCAGCACCACCGTGCGCCGCGCCAAGGACTATGGTTATCGTTGCACCCTGGTGGAAGACGCCTCGGCAACACGCGACCTGGCGCTCAAGGATCAGGTCATCCCCGCCGCGCAGATCCACGCGTGCGAAATGGCCGTGATGGCCGACAACTTCGCCTGTGTCGCCCCTACCGCCAGCCTGATCTGAGCTGGCGTTACGATGACCGCCCGGCAGCCGGGCGGAACCCGAGGGCCGCGCCCAGGTCAAATTCCGGATGTCCACAGAGGAAACTGGAATGAAGCTCAAAGGCAGTTTCGACGCCAAGCGTCTGCGCCCGCGGGAACCGCGTAACTGGGGCGCGCGCATTGCCGCCGGCCTGTCGGCCCTGATCGCCACCCTCGGCGTGTTGCTGGCCATGGCCGGCATCGCCGGGTTGATCGGCAACTACACCGCCCTGGCCGAACTCAATGCCAACCGCCCGCTGGCCAGCATCCTGGCGGTGGTCGGGCTGTTGCTGTTGTATCTTGGCGTGCGCTTCTGGCGGCGCAGCCGCATTCGCCTGCGCCGCGGGCGCGAACTGAACCTGTCGCCACACCTGATGAAGAAGCACGACTAGTGGTTTGTGCCACTGAGCGCTTCGCGGGTGAACCCGCTCCCACAAGTACAGGGGAGCGGGTTTATCGAGACGTCGAAACGCCGCAAAGAGGCCGGTACTGACGACACAAGGCTGATCGCGTAAACTACGCCGCCCACGTGGAGGCAGCATGCAAGACGACGATTTTTCCCTGTTCAGTGCCGAAGTGCGCGGCGTCAAGCCGATCAAGCACGACCGCGCCGATGTGGGCAAGCCGAAAACTGACCGCAAGCAACTGGCCGGCCTGCGCCAGGCGGCAACCATCCGCAGTGACCAGGCACTGGTCATCGACGGCCTGTCCGACCAGTTCGTGATCGACGTCGGTGCCGAAGACGAACTGATGTGGCGCCGCGATGGTGTGCAGGAAAGCCAGATCCGCAAGCTCAAGCTCGGCCAGATCGCCTTCGAGGGCAGCCTCGACCTGCATGGCATGAGCGTGGAGAAGGCCCGGGAAACCCTGTGGGCCTTCATCGCCGAAGCCACCAAACTCGAAGTACGCTGCGTGCGGGTGACCCACGGCAAGGCCGCACGCCTGGACGGCAAGCGCCCGATGATCAAGAGCCACGTCAACACCTGGCTGCGCCAGCACCCGCAAGTGCTAGGTTTCACCTCGTGCCAGGCCCGCCATGGCGGCACCGGCGCGGTGTATGTAATGCTCAAGCGAACCATGATGGAAGGCCGCGACGAGTAACGCCGTGCTTGCAGCGCCGCCCGCTCCGCCGTACCCTTCATTTTTGCGATTTTTACCCACAGGTAGATACATGTCCCTGGAACAGAACTACACCGAGATCCTCAGCCAACTCGGCGAGGACGTCTCCCGTGAGGGCCTGCTCGACACGCCCAAACGGGCTGCAAAGGCGATGAAGTACCTTTGCCGCGGTTACGAGCAGACGCTGGAAGAAGTCACCAACGGCGCGCTGTTCACCTCCGACAACAGTGAGATGGTGCTGGTCCGGGACATCGAGCTGTACTCGATGTGCGAACACCACATGCTGCCTTTCATCGGCAAGGCCCACGTGGCCTACCTGCCCAAGGGCAAGGTCCTGGGCCTGTCGAAGGTCGCACGCATCGTCGACATGTTCGCCCGCCGCCTGCAGATCCAGGAAAACCTCAGCCGCCAGATCGCCGAGGCCGTGCAGCAAGTGACTGGCGCCGCAGGCGTGGCGGTGGTCATCGAAGCCAAGCACATGTGCATGATGATGCGCGGCGTTGAAAAGCAGAATTCGACCATGCTCACTTCGGTGATGCTGGGTGAGTTCCGTGAAAACGCCTCGACTCGTGGCGAGTTCCTCAGCCTGATCAAGTGATCGGCGCGTGTCCCGAGCCGGCCCCCAGGGGTCGGCTTTTTCATTTCAGGAGTAGCCCATGATCGTCAAAGCCCTGCGGGTCGGCCTCGGCCAGCTCATCGTTTTCGGCGACTGGATCAGCCGCCCGGCCAAGCAGAAGCGTGATGCGGCGGCCCAGGCGCGTGTCGAGCAAGAGGCCAAGGGCCTCGCGCTGTACCAGTTCCATGCCTGCCCGTTCTGCGTGAAGACCCGCCGCACCCTGCACCGCCTGAACGTGCCGGTGGCATTGCGTGATGCCAAGAATGACGACGCACATCGCCAGGCGTTGCTCGAAGGTGGCGGCCGGGTGAAAGTGCCGTGCCTGCGCATCGAGGAACAAGGCAAGGTGACCTGGATGTATGAATCCAAGGCCATCATTGCCTATCTGGACAAGCGCTTCGCGTAAGCCCTGCGCGGCCCTTGTAGGAGCGGCCTTGCGTCGCGAAAGGGCTGCAAGGCAGCCCCAGCAATAGTGGCACCGTCGCTGACATTCCGGGGTCGCTGTGCGGCGCTTTCCGACCGGTCCGGCGCCCCGGCAAGGCCGCTCCCACAGAAGGCGGTCCTGCCTTACTCGACCATCGGCACATGCCGAGGATGGCTGGCCACCCGCGCCAGCCACTCGCGCACTGCCGGGTAATCCGTCAGGTCAAAGCCACCCTGATGCGCCACATGGGTGTAGGCATACAACGCCACATCAGCGATCGAGTACTGGTCCCCGACCAGATACGGCGTCATCTGCAACTGCCGCTCCATCACCCTCAACGCCTTGTAGCCGCCCTTGTGCAGCTTGCGGTATTCCTCCACGCGCTCGTCCGGCAGCCCCAGGTAGAACTGGATGAAACGCGCCACGGCAATGTATGGCTCATGGCTGTACTGCTCGAAAAACTGCCACTGCAGCACCTGGGTTCGCAGGCGCGGCTCGCTGGGCAGAAATTCGCTGCCATCGGCCAGGTAGTTGAGGATGGCGTTCGATTCCCACAGGCAGGTTCCGTCCTCAAGCTTGAGCACCGGCACCTTGCCGTTGGGGTTCATGGCCAGAAACTCAGGCGTCTCGGTCTCGCCCTTGAGGATATCCACCGCCTGCCATTCATACGGGCGGTCGAGCAGGCTGAGCATCAGCTTGACCTTGTAGCAATTGCCCGACTGGTAGTCACCATACACCTTGAACATCGACCCTCCCCTCCCATGCAGTTACGCGAACTTGCCAAATAGTTGGCGACTGTACGGCTAAAAGCAATGCCTGCTGTATGGCAAAGATCAATCCGGCCCGCGTTAGTCTGAAAAAACTGCTTACACATGGACAAGGACCCAACCCAATGACCGATGCCACCTCCGCACGCCTGCGGCCCCTGGCAGACAGCTCACCGTCCGCGGTGGTCGCCGGCTTCATCGCCATGCTCACCGGCTACACCAGCTCGCTGGTACTGATGTTCCAGGCCGGCCAGGCAGCCGGCCTGACCAGCGCGCAAATTTCTTCGTGGATCTGGGCGCTGTCGATCGGCATGGCGGTGTGCAGCATCGGCCTGTCGCTGCGCTACCGCACACCGATCACCGTGGCCTGGTCGACCCCGGGTGCCGCACTGCTGATTACCAGCCTTGGCGGAGTCAGCTACGGCGAAGCCATCGGTGCCTACATTACCTGTGCGCTGCTGGTGGTGATCTGTGGCCTGACCGGTAGCTTCGAGCGGCTGGTCAAGCGCATTCCGGCGTCCCTGGCATCGGCCTTGCTGGCCGGCATTCTGTTCAAGATCGGCAGCGAAATCTTCGTTGCCGCCCAGCACCGTACCCTGCTGGTACTGGGCATGTTCTTCAGCTACTTGCTGGTCAAGCGCCTGTCGCCGCGCTACTGCGTACTGGCCGCATTGCTGGTGGGCACGGCACTGTCCGGCGCCCTCGGCCTGCTGGACTTCAGCGGCTTCAAGCTGGAGGTGGCTACACCAGTGTGGACTACGCCAAGCTTTTCGCTGGCCGCGACCATCAGCATCGGCATTCCACTGTTCGTGGTGGCGATGACTTCGCAGAACATGCCTGGCGTGGCCGTGCTGCGTGCTGACGGTTACCAGGTGCCCGCCTCGCCGCTGATTTCAGCGACCGGATTCGCCTCGCTGCTGCTGGCACCGTTCGGCTCGCACGGGGTCAACCTGGCGGCCATCAGTGCGGCGATCTGCACCGGGCCGCATGCCCATGAAGACCCGAACAAGCGCTATACCGCGGCGGTGTGGTGCGGGATTTTCTATGGTATTGCCGGCACCTTCGGTGCCACCCTGGCGGCATTGTTCGCCGCGTTGCCGAAGGAGCTGGTGCTGTCGATTGCGGCGCTGGCGTTGTTCGGTTCGATCATGAACGGGTTGACCGTTGCCATGAGTGAGGCACGGGAGCGGGAAGCGGCGCTGATCACCTTCATGGTGACGGCTTCGGGGTTGACCCTGTTCTCGATCGGCTCGGCGTTCTGGGGGATCGTGGCGGGGGTGCTGACCTTGTTGATCCTCAATCCGCGAGGTGTTCGGCAGTAGATCGGTGTCGCGATTGAGACCGAGCGCCGCCCGCGCGGCGCATCGCGGATGAATCCGCTCCTGCATCTGTTTCGTGCCAGTGTGTCCTGTGCCAGAGGGGCTGCCACCTCGATATTGAAAGGAACGAACACGCGGACAGCGGTGACCTCACAGGCGCGATGGGCCCGAAAAAGATGTAGGAGCCGATTCATCCGCGATGCGCCGCGCGGGCGGCGCTCGATCTCACCCCCCGCAAATTCTTGCGCCAGCCCCTCACAATCTGAAGTGGCCGACCATGCCTTTGAGGTCACTGCCCAGCTGAGCCAGCTCAATACTGGACCGGGCATTATCCTGCATGGCCAACGCCGCCTGGTCGGCACTGCCACGGATCTGCGTCACGCTGCGGCTGATTTCCTCGGCCACCGAACTCTGCTGCTCGGCCGCTGCAGCAATCTGCTGGTTCATCTGCTGGATCAACGACACCGCCACCGCGATGCTGCCCAGCGCGCTTTCGGTCTGTAGCGCATCGGCCACGGCCAGGCGCACCAGCTCGGTACTGCCACGGATCTGCGCCACCGACTGCTGGGCATTGCCACGCAAGCTGGCCACCAGTTGCTCGATTTCCTCGGTCGACTGCCGGGTACGCCGGGCCAGCGCCCGTACTTCGTCGGCCACCACCGCAAAACCACGCCCCTGCTCACCCGCCCGGGCCGCTTCAATGGCCGCGTTGAGCGCCAGCAGGTTGGTCTGCTCGGCAACACTCTTGATCACCTCCAGCACATCACCAATGGTGTGGATCTCGGCACTCAAGCTGTCGATGCCGGCGCTGGCTGTGTCCGCAGCCGTTGCCAGTTGCTCGATGCGCTGCATGCTTTCGCGCACCACGCGCTGGCCGGCGTCGACCTTGTCATCGGCCGCCTGTGCCGCCTGCGCCGCTTCTTCGGCATTGCGCGCCACGTCGTGCACGGTGGCAGTCATCTGCTGCATGGCAGTGGCCACCTGCTCTGTCTCTTCCTTCTGGCTGCCGACTTCACGGTTGGTCTGCTCGGTCACTGCCGACAACGCCTGGGCGCTGCCCGCCAGCTGCTCGATACCTTGCTGCAGGCCGCTGACCACGCCAGACAACCCGGCAGCCATCTGCTGCATGGCCTGCATCAGCTGGCCGACTTCGTCCGTGCGCGGCGCTTCGTGCTCCAGGCCCAACTCGCCAGCGGCGATGCGCTGGGCACGGCCTATCACGCGCTTGAGCGGGCCAACTACAGCTCGGGTAATCAGCCAGGCAGCGAGGATGCCCACCAGCAACGCCAGCCCGGTTGCCAGCGCAATGGCCACGCGGTTGCGCGACAGTTCAGCCTGCATGGCTTGCTGATCGACGGCATAGGCCTGGTCGACCCGGCCAGTGACCTGCTCGGCACGCGCCTGCAACTGAGCCTTGATGCCTTGCTCCTTGCCCAGGAGGTCGGTGTATTCGTCGAGCTTGTCGGAGAAGCTTGCAATGTGCCCGGCCACCTCGCCGAGCACACTCTGGTAACCCGCGTCACTGACACCGGCCTTGAGCTGCTCGACCAACTGCGCCGCTTCAACCGTCTGGGCGATACGGCCTTGTTCCCCCTCCTCGCCCTTGCGGTTCTTGTCCAGGCGCACCCGTGCCTCGTCCATGGCCTGCAGCATCAGCCGCGACACCTGCGCCACCTGCCCGGCCTGCTCAAGGAACTCGCTCCCTTGCTGGCCCTGGGACTGTTTGAGCGTGTAGGCGGCATCGTCGGCCAGACCGGCCTGCAGCACATCGAGGTTGTTAGCGACGCTGGACACCGACCAGCTGGCCATGTCCAGCGCCAGCTCCTTGGCCTGTACCGCCTCGACGAAAGCCTCGAAGGCCTGGCCATAAGCCGACAGATCAGCCTCGGCCGCAAGCAGCGCCGGCAGATTGCGGGCGCGCTCGGCAAGGTTCTGCAAGCCGCTGCGCAAAGCCTCGGCCTCCTTGATGTCGGAGCGCAAGGCAAACGCCTGCTCGTGCTGGCGCAACCGCAGCAGGTCGGTATTGAATTGGCCCAGTTGGCGCAGGCCGTCGAAACGCTGGCCAACGCCATGCAGCGCCGCAATGCCGATGGCTGCCACCGCTACGGTCAGCAGCAACACCAGGGCAAACCCCAGGCCCAGTTTGCGGGCCATGCCCAGGTTGGCCAAAACACCGTGCCTGCTCGCCGCCATCGCCGATCCCCTTCACCGTGCAAGGTTTAGCCAAGGGCCAAGCGTGGCAACGTTACCGGCCTGCTAACAAGGGGCTGGCGCCAAAATGGTGTCAAATAGCTATGAGCTTGTCGCTTTCAGCTAGCTGAAGGTCGCCCTGCGTGCTGAAGGCAGAAAACCGTTACGCGGGGTGGCTGCACATGAAGGCCTGAGGCGCGTTACCCAGGATCATCGCCCGGGCCTGGTCGAGGGTGACCTTGGGGATGACGGTGTGCGGGATCTTCGAGGTCGCAGATAGGTTGTAGACGGCGAAATGCTCATCGACAACCCGGTCCGCCATCAGCTTGAGCGAGGGCAGGATGCGTCGCTCAAAGGCTTCATCCAGATGGCAGCGCGACACCGTTTGGCCGGGGGCCTCGTAGAACCGCCCCACCGACTGGTCGAGGTCCACACCCACCAAAAAAACCTGATTGAAACCCAAGTGACAGGCAAGTTGAATAGCCGCATAGGCCACCGTGCGCGCATCGAAAAACCCTTGAGACAGGTCTTTGCTGAAGCCCACCGAACGCGAGCGGCTACCCCAGATTGCCCGGCTGCGCACGAGTTGAGGATCGGGGTTGAACAGCGCGTCGTACAGGCCCGAGCGAGCCGCCTTGGCCAGCGGGAAGATCTGCGCCTTGCAGGTTACCGGCAACCCCTCGACCTCACTAGGCCAGATCGCCAGGCGCTGGCTGAGCCGTACCGCCTTGGCGTAGAGCTCAGGCTGCTGGTGCGCAAACCCGGTGTCGGTGCACACATAAAAATACGGGCGCACACCCTGTTCCGCGAACATCGAGATCGCGCCGTTGACGGTGATCATCGGCACGCCCGCGAAACGCTGCAGTGGAAAATCCTTGGCAGAGGCTCCCGAGGCAACGATGAACACCGGCCCTTCGGCGATACCCCGGCACGCCCCGAAATCCGATATCGAGGCTTGGCAGCCGGGCTTTTGGGCGCTGACTGTCTCCATGTCGCTTTCCAAAATTTGAAGAGCGTGATTATACACAGCTAATCAGCTAACCAACTATGCTCGGGCGTGTAACCTGCGGCTCAGATCGCAGTCGCCCCTCCATCCACAGTCAGACTATGACCGGTCGTGAACGCCGCCCCGTCACTGCACAGATACAATACCGCGCTGGCCACTTCCTCGACCTTGCCGATACGCCCCACCGGGTGCATCGCAGCGGCAAATTCGGCCTTGCGAGCGTCTGCCTCATAGGCGCGGCGGAACATGTCAGTGTCGATCACCGCCGGGCACACGGCATTCACGCGGATACCTTTCTTGGCATATTCGATGGCCGCCGATTTGGTCAGGCCGATCACCGCATGCTTGGAGGCGGCGTAGATGCTCATCTTCGGCGCCGCGCCCAGACCCGCCACAGAGGCGGTGTTGACGATCGCCCCACCACCTTGGGCCAGCAGCAGCGGCAATTGGTACTTCATGCACAGCCACACACCTTTGACATTGACGCCCATGATGGCGTCGAACTCCGCCTCGCTGCCCTCGGCCAGGCGGCCTTTTTCGATTTCAATGCCGGCATTGTTATAGGCGTAGTCCAGGCGGCCATAGGCCTCGATGGCGCGCTCATGCAGCTGCCGCACCTGGGCCTCCTGGGTCACATCACAGGCCACGAACAGCGCTTCGCCACCCGCTTCACGAACCAAGGCCACCGTGGCCTCGCCACCGACCGCGTCGAGATCGGCCACTACTACCTTCAGGCCTTCGCGGGCAAAGGCCAGGGCCGTCGCCCGGCCGATACCTGCCGCACCGCCGGTGACCAGGGCTACCTGGCCGGAAAAGGTCATGCTCATCGTCTGCTCCAATCATCAGTTCAGGAGCGCGCGGCTCCCACAGGTAGGGTGCGGCGGCTTTCAAATCCGTGGGCAGAGTCTAGTCAGCCCGCCGCCCGGCTGGGCAGCATCATCAGGGCAACGGTTGGGCTATCATGCTTGCCAGTGATTTTGCCGATCAACCTGCATCAGCAGGTTAAATTGACCGCTGTGCCTCATCGCCCACAAGGACCTGCCATGACCCAGACCAACCGCCGCTTCCTGCTTGCCAAACGCCCGGTCGGCGCCGTGCGCCGTGACGACTTCACCTTCGAGACGGTACCTGCCGAGGCCCCCGCCGCCGGCCAGATCCAGGTACGCAACCTTTACCTGTCGCTTGACCCGGCCATGCGGGGTTGGATGAACGAAGGCAAGTCGTACATCCCGCCCGTCGCTCTCGGCCAGGTGATGCGTGCACTGGGCGTCGGCGAAGTGGTCGCTTCCAACCACCCGGACTACAAGCCCGGCGACCATGTCAGCGGCGCCCTCGGCGTGCAGGATTACTTCACCGGCGAACCCCAGGGCCTGCACAAGATCGACCCCAACCTCGCCCCACTGCCCCGTTACCTCTCGGCCCTGGGCATGACCGGCATGACCGCCTACTTTGCCCTGCTCGAGGTTGGCCAGCCCAAGGCCGGCGACACCGTGGTCATCTCCGGCGCGGCCGGCGCGGTGGGCAGCATCGTCGGCCAGATCGCCAAGCTCAAGGGCTGCCATGTGGTCGGCATCGCTGGTGGCGCGCAAAAATGCCAGTACCTCAAGGACGAACTGGGCTTCGACGGCGTCATCGACTACAAGGCCGAAGACGTGCTGACCGGCCTGAAACGCGAATGCCCCAAAGGCGTCGACGTGTACTTCGACAACGTCGGTGGCGAAATCCTCGACGCCGTGCTCACCCGCATCAACTTCAAGGCGCGCATCGTCATCTGCGGCGCCATCAGCCAGTACAACAACAAAGAAGCCGTAAAAGGCCCGGCCAACTACCTGGCGCTGCTGGTGAACCGCGCACGCATGGAAGGCTTCGTGGTGATGGACCACGCCAAGGACTATGGCAAGGCTGCGCAGGAGATGGCCGGCTGGCTGGCCACGGGCAAGGTCAAGAGCAAGGAGGATGTGGTCGAGGGGTTGGAGACGTTCCCTGAGACGCTGCTCAAGCTGTTCAGCGGCGAGAACTTCGGCAAGTTGGTGTTGAAAGTCTGAAATTGGATCAAGCCTGTGCCAGCCCTTTCGCGGGCAAGCCCGCTTCCACAGGACGGTGCAAAGTTCACTGTTGCGGGGATCATGTGGGAGCGGGCTGCCCCGCGAAAGGGCCGGCACAGGCAACGCAGATCTTGTAAGATTCCCCTTCGCCACTGAAACCAGTGACAGGGATTTGCAGAGATGACCATGATCAAGATCACCCCCACCATCGAGTGCTCCAACACCGCCCCGTTCGTCCTTTTCGGCGGCATCAACGTGCTCGAATCCGAGGACCTGGCCCTGACCGCCTGCGCCGAGTACGTTCGGGTTACCGAAAAGCTGGGCATCCCTTACGTATTCAAGGCCAGCTTCGACAAGGCCAACCGCTCCTCGATCCACTCCTACCGCGGCCCGGGCATGGAAGAAGGCCTGCGCATCTTTGAGAAGGTGAAGGCCGAGTTCGGCGTACCGATCATCACTGACGTGCATGAAATCTACCAGTGCGCGCCAGTAGCCGAAGTGGTTGACGTGCTGCAACTGCCAGCCTTCCTCGCCCGCCAAACCGACCTGGTTGTGGCCCTGGCCAAGACCGGCAAACCGGTGAACATCAAGAAGCCGCAGTTCCTCAGCCCTTCGCAGATGCAGAACATCGTGCACAAGTTCAAGGAAGCCGGTAACGACCAGCTGATCCTCTGCGACCGCGGCACCTGCATGGGCTACGACAACCTGGTGGTCGACATGCTCGGCTTCGGCGTGATGAAGCGCACCTGCGACAACCTGCCGATCATCTTCGACGTCACCCACGCCCTGCAAAACCGCGACCCGTCCGGTGCAGCCTCCGGTGGCCGTCGCGAACAGGTGGTCGACCTGGCCCGTGCCGGCATGGCAGTTGGCCTGGCTGGGTTGTTCCTGGAGGCCCACCCAAATCCGGACCAGGCCAAGTGCGATGGCCCAAGCGCCCTGCCGCTGGACAAGCTGGAGCCGTTTTTGGCGCAGATCAAGGCGCTCGATGACCTGGTCAAAGGCTTCCAGCCGCTGGTTATTGCCTGATTCAACGTTGCGCAATGCAAGAAGGGCCGGCATGCACTGCATACCGGCCCTTTTTTTCAGCCTCTGAAAGATCGCGTCATCGGGCCATGCCCAGCTCAGCATCATCCATCAGTGCCTTGGCCATCGCGCTCAGGTAGTGCGAGGCCCAGATCATCATTGCCTTTTCATCCATCAGGCCGATGATGGTCAGTTCGCGGACATAGCCCATCAATTCCGAGGCTTGCTCGCGGGCATCCCGGCAGGGAATGCCTGGTTCGATGCGGAACAGGGGATGAGTCTGGTGTTCGCCCTGGAAGAAGGTGGTTTTGCCGACAGTGAATTGGGTGTCGTCTGTGCTCATCGAATGCCCTCCTGATATGTTTCGATTGCCTGTTCAGGCGGGTAAACCCACTACCACAGGTGATGTGCAAATTTTGAGATCTGTTATGTCCCTGTGGGAGCGGGTTCATCGAGGCGTCGAACCGCCGCGAATAGGCCAACAAATCCAACCTCAATGCAGGCTGCTACTCCGCTCCAGGGCCAGTGACAGCGCATCTGCCTGCCCCCAGGCAATCTGCATGGCGCGCAGCCCATTCACCAGCGAATCCCGGGTGCTGTCATCTTCGATGGCGTCAAGGATTCGGTGGCAATGGTTGTAGGCGAGCATCAGGTAGTGGGTGACGTCCATCACCACTTGATCGATGGGCACGATGCCTTCGCTGACGGCGTTGGTGAGGGTCTTGTCGGAGGGTAGGTCGAAATGATGGGGTGGGTCGGGGACGATTTTTTTCATAAAGACTCCTGAACGCTTGGGACTGCCGCTTCCGTTTCCACAGGAAGGGTGGCAGCTGTACACGGAGTGGAAACCCGAGTGCATTCAGGAAAACTCGGTAGGCACAGGCCTTCCGGGTACAGCCGCCATTAACGACAAACCCAAAATGCTTGATGCGGGTTTCCACACCCGATCGCTGAACTGCCAGCGACCCAGAGAGGCTAAAGGGCAGCGTATTCAGGAACAATCAGACGCGAGTCGACAGGGCTTGTAGGATATTTCCAGCCACATCATGCCGCCAGCCTCAACTTGTAGGACCCTTCTGAAAATACAGTAGGAAGAGCCATACAGACCCGCGTTCATTCCGTTACATCCCCTCTGAAGCCTCAAAGCCCATGCCGTTCAACGCAGCGAAGTAGCGTTCGCGCTCAAACTCAGGTAATGATGTGCGCGCTTTCATGAGGAGATCGTTGTGGAGTGGTACGAATCGTTGTTTCTGCAGGCCTGCGCCCATGTCATGACACTGGCGAAAATAGCCCAACCTCGCACCTCGCAAGGTGCACCGAAGTTGAATGTCACCAGCACCTATGAGTTGGTGGAAGCCTATCAGCGTGGTGTGACACTGGCCTTCAACCTTAAAGAGTTGCAGCAGCACTTCGTCGAAGGTGCAGATTGCGCGCTGCTGATCCTGACGAGCGAACACCAGTTCACCAGCACGTTGCAAGACATCAAGCGCCAGCACGATGTGGTGCTGAGCGCCTCGCTCGGGACCAACATTCGGTCCAGCGATTTCGCAACTTATCACGTTGACGTTGCGCTCATCCGCGCGACAAAAGCCGGCGCGATGGATATCGCCCACTAAGCAAGGGCTGCGCACAACAGCCCTTCAGCCAAATTAGCTGCGGATCTCTGCCACCACAGCTGCTAGCGCCTGAGCCGGGTCCGCCGCTTTGCTGATCGGGCGGCCGATCACCAGGTAATCCGAACCAGCGTCCAGCGCCTGGCGCGGCGTCAGGATGCGGCGCTGGTCATCCAGCGCGCTACCAGCAGGGCGAATGCCTGGAGTCACCAGTTGCAGGCCAGGGTGCGCAGCCTTCAACGCCGGCGCCTCCAGCGCCGAGCACACCAGACCGTCCATACCGGCCTTTTCGGCCAGTGCCGCCAGACGCAGCACCTGGTCCTGTGGGTCGATGTCAAGGCCAATACCCGCCAGGTCTTCACGCTCCATGCTGGTCAGCACGGTGACCCCGATCAGCAACGGCTGTGGGCCGCTGCGCTTGGCCAACTCTTCACGGCAGGCCGCCATCATGCGCAGGCCGCCAGAGCAATGGACGTTGACCATCCACACACCCATTTCGGCGGCAGCCTTCACGGCCATGGCAGTGGTGTTTGGGATATCGTGGAACTTGAGGTCAAGGAACACCTCGAAGCCCTTCTCGCACAGGGTCTCGACGATGCCTGCAGCACTGCTGGTAAACAGCTCCTTGCCCACCTTCACCCGGCACAGGGCAGGATCGAGCTGGTCGGCCAGCTTGAGGGCGGCGTCACGGGTGGGGAAATCCAGGGCGACGATCAGGGGCGTCTGGCAGGCGGACATGGTCAAGGTCTCTTTGGTAATTCGTAAACGGCGCGCATTGTAAACGAAGTGAGCATGCCTTGGGGCCCACGGACCATCAGAATTGGCCCAAGCGGTTACGGCTCCTATAATTGAACCAACGGATAAGGCCATCGCTCAAATTTTATACAAGCGAAGCCCCCAAAGCCCATAGGAGAACGACAATGCCTTGGTATGCCTGGCTGATACTCATCATAGCCCTCGGCTCGATCGTGGGCGGGCTGATGATGCTGCGCGATACGGCGAAGAAGCTGCCGCTGACGGAAGAACAGCTGCGCAAGGTGCATGAACGCAATGCCGAGGCGGATGCCAAGGATGCGCAGGATCGGTAGATTGCCAGCGATGACGCCGGGGCAGACAGAGGCCAGCCCCGGCCAGTTTCCCTACTCCACTACCAGCTTGCCACGGTTACGCTCAAGCAGCGCATTGCCTATTCCCTTGATCTCCAGCAATTCATCAACTGAAGCGAACGGCCCGTTGGCCTCCCGATAAGCCACGATTGCTTCGGCCTTCGCTTTGCCAATGCCATTGAGCTCTTTTTGCAAGGTCAGTGCATCTGCGGTATTCAGGTTCAACATGCCGGATGACGCCTGCACCTGACTTACCATCGGCACCGGTTCCATTGGTGCAGTGGCAGTGGCTGGCGCGGCGCTGAGCGAAAAGGACAAGCCGGCAAAGAGCGGCAATAGCAGATAATTGAGAACGGTATTTCGCATGGCAATCACTCCTGTGAGTTGAGTTGGAACGCAGCAAGATCCTTGGCTGCACACTCAAGCTAGCGGCTCACAGGCCATTCTCCCAGCGTTTGCCGCAAGGGAATGGTTACCAGATTAGACGTCACTGGATGTTGCACGCCCGACTGGTGAAATATCCCACAGCAGGCGTGCACAGGCCCTTCAAATTCAGAAGATAGTGTCGTGTAGCACTCGTTGCAGATACTGCCCATAGCCGTTCTTCATCAGCGGCGCGGCCAGCTTTTCCAGTTGTTCAGCGTCGATCCAGCGCTGACGGTAGGCAACCTCTTCAGGACACGCGACTTTCAGGCCCTGCCGGCGTTCGATGGTGGCGATGAAACCGCTGGCTTCGAGCAGCGAATCATGGGTGCCAGTATCCAACCAGGCATACCCCCGCCCCATCACCTCGACAGACAACTGCTCACGCTCGAGGTACAGGCGGTTGAGGTCGGTGATCTCCAGCTCACCGCGAGGCGAAGGCTTGAGGCCCTTGGCCATCTCGATCACGTCCTGATCGTAGAAATACAACCCGGTGACCGCATAGTTGGACTTGGGTTTGAGCGGCTTCTCTTCCAGGCTGATGGCCTTGCCGCGGTTGTCGAATTCGACCACACCGTAACGCTCTGGGTCGGTAACGTGGTAGGCGAAGACGCTTGCTCCCTCGTTACGGCCCATGGCATCGAGCAACAGCGCCTGGAAGTCGTGGCCGTAGTAAATGTTATCTCCCAATACCAGTGCCGACAGGTCGTTACCGATAAAGTCCTCACCGATAATGAAGGCCTGGGCCAGGCCATCGGGTGACGGTTGCACGGCATAGGTGATGTTGATGCCCCACTTGTGGCCGTCACCGAGGAGCTGCTCGAAGCGCGGCGTGTCCTGCGGGGTGGAGATGATCAGGATGTCACGAATACCCGCCAGCATCAGCGTGGTCAGCGGGTAGTAGATCATCGGTTTGTCGTAGACCGGCAGCAATTGCTTGGAGATCGCCAATGTGGCCGGGTGCAGGCGCGTACCGGAGCCACCAGCGAGAATGATGCCTTTACGGTTGAATGTGCTCATATCGTGTAAATCTCAGTCAGGCGCGCGGCCATTTAATTGCCACCTCTTTGCCATTATAGATAAGGCATTCAGATGCGCCCGTTATGCGGAGCGCCCGGCATAGTTCTTCTCGACCCATTCGCGATAGCTACCCGACAGCACATCCTGGACCCATTGCTGATTGTCCAAGTACCACTGGACAGTTTTACGGATACCGGTTTCAAAGGTTTCCGCGGGTTTCCAGCCCAATTCACGCTCAAGCTTGCGCGCGTCGATGGCGTATCGGCGGTCATGGCCAGGCCGGTCAGTGACGAAGCTGATCTGGCTGGCATAGGGCTGCCCGTCTGCACGAGGGCTCAGCTCGTCGAGCAAGGTGCAGACGTGATGGACGATGCTCAGGTTGGGCATTTCGTTCCAGCCACCGACGTTGTACACCTCACCTACCCGGCCTGCTTCGAGGACACGGCGGATGGCACTGCAATGGTCCTTGACGTAGAGCCAGTCGCGGATTTGCTGACCGTCGCCGTACACCGGCAGCGCTTTGCCGGCCAAAGCATTGACGATCATCAATGGGATCAGTTTTTCGGGGAAATGCAGTGGGCCATAGTTGTTCGAGCAGTTGGTGGTCAACACCGGCAGGCCGTAGGTGTGGTGGTAGGAGCGAACCAGGTGATCGCTGGCGGCCTTGCTGGCTGAATAGGGGCTGTTGGGTTGGTACTGGTGTGTTTCAGTGAACGCCGGTTCGTCAGCGGCGAGCGAGCCATATACCTCATCGGTCGATACGTGCAGAAAGCGGAAAGCCGAGCGGCCCGGCTCGTTCAGCGACTGCCAGTGCTCACGCACCGCCTCGAGTAGCTGGAAAGTACCTACCACATTGGTTTCGACGAATGCCTGCGGGCCATGGATTGATCGGTCGACATGGGATTCGGCGGCAAAGTTGAGTACTGCACGTGGCTGGTGCTCGACAAATAGGCGCCGCAGCAGCTGACCGTCGCCGATATCGCCGTGTACGAATACGTGCTGTGGGTTGCCTTCCAGGCTCACCAGGCTCTGCAGGTTGCCTGCATACGTCAGCTTGTCTAGATTGATGAGGGTCTCATCCGACTGACTCATCCAGTCGAGCACGAAATTCGCGCCAATGAAGCCGGCTCCGCCGGTTACCAGGATTGTCATGGGGCTGGTCAGTCCAAAAATTGGGGCGTATAGGGATAGCAATAGTGTAAACGCGATTGCGACTACCTCAAGCCTCCTTAAAGAACTTGCAAAGCTGGGGCGACGTTAACTCCCTTCTGCCCTGGTCAGCGTACAAGCGGGCTTGCTGTAAGGTGACACGCTGCGCCTAACAGACTCAACCCCGCAGCTGATAGTAAGGCACCACAAATCAACAGTCAGGTGGCCATTTTCAGATTTTGCAAATTCCACTTTGCAGAAAGACTGTATGCATGTACAGTGCTACTGCCGACGCTAAACCATGGAAGCAAGATGTTTCTTGTTGATGCCTGATAACTCCAAGATGTTCAGATCAAGTGCTGTTGTCCACATGCGGCATTAAGGAATACGGCGCTGTGCCAGTCTTGATGAGGGCAAGCCCACTGCGGCGCCTATTCATCTTGTTTCCTTACCAACATCGGCTGTATTGACCTTCAATAGAATTTGACTTATGGATTGTTATGAGTATCTACCCTGCTTCGCCGTTTGTAATTACGCCCGATCCAAGTGAGGACAACGGCCCCGCAATTATCAATGCATTGAAAGACGGCTATCGCTGGATCCAGATTAACGGGACGAGTTGCCCAATCGGTACACGAGTGGACTTGAATGATACCGATGGCCAACCCTACCATGGCGTAATCATTGAACCAGCTCCCGGAATTTCCAAAGTAACAATTGACTCCAGTGGCGTTGGCAGGAGCCCAACGGACCCAACCAATCCAAGTTATGCAGCTATCGATTACGAGGGATGGGTAAGGCCGGCAAGTTATATGACCGCTGCTGCGCCTGCCGGCTCGTACATGATTGATGTCGCGGACATCACCCAGTACTCTAACGGGCAATGGATTGTAATTTCCAGCGCAAACACCGACTTCGCTACTCAGTCTCTTCCGACTGATGGCCCGATGGAGGTACGCCAGATTATCGCGCGTGGAGGCAGCAGCTTGACGCTTGATCGGGTGCTCAAGCGCGACACTCCGAAGAACGCAGTTGTTGCTACTTGCCGGCCTATCCAGAACGTCTACATTCGCGATCTGGAATTTACCGGAAATAGCACCATCGGCCTTCACATGCATTATGCGCAGCACTGCACAGTGGAGCGCATCACTTCCTCAAATTGGCGGGGGCGATGCATGCTGCTGATTGACAATGGTGGCTCGTATAACACCATCATCGACAGCTATTGCACTGGAGTTGAGCCCGGAATCGGCGGAGAACAAAACACCTGGGGAGTTGTTGTCGAAGGTCAGGACTCCACTCGAATCATCAACTCTGGTGGCGAACTGTGCGGCGAAGGCATGGGCATGAACTACTGCATCGACACGATATCCATTGATGCTCGCGGTTCTAAGAACACCGTCAACGTTGGGGTGCATACTGCCTCACTCCGCTCAGGCTTCCTTCGCCCCAAAGCCAGTCGCCCAGTGATTGTCAATACAGTCATTACCCCAGAATGTGTTGACTGCTATATGATCGACGTACAACCATGGACGTCATGAGTTTTTATAAACTTTAGCTTTTTGGCCTGGAACGGACTATCGGTACGTCACTTTGTAAACTAGCCATAACTCGGGACTACACTAATCTTTGCCCAGGTCATAGACCGATAGCCTTTGTTGGAAGGCTATCGGTGATTTCATCCTAAACAGGAGCGGTCCTGACTACTTGTCCACCTTCGACCATTTCAGGACGTACGCGCCTTGACTGCCCTGGCTGCCATCCACGGCAATTGAGTAGGTCGTACCCTGTTCCGCCTTGAACTCACCACGGCTCGTAAAATCGGTTTCTGACCTATTGTCATTGGCAAAAATGACCGGCATGGAGTTCATACTGGTGCTTGCATAAACAGCCAACACCGTATCGAAGTCAGAGCCCGTTGTCTCGAAGGCATATAGACCACTGGCAGGTGCAGTCCATTTGCACCAAACAGAATGGTAAGGTTTGGAAAATGGCACATGCCCCAACTCCCCCACTTGACTGGTCGCCCTTTCAGTGCTGCCTACTGCTATTCCGGCCTCCCCGCTTATAGTCGTAGCTAGAGAGAAATCATCTGCACAACTGGACGCCGGCTTACTGCCGCTCGCAAACGCGTAAACCGCTGTAGCACTGAAGGTGATGAAAATCACGACAGCACTCGCGAATATTTGCGCAGGAACGGCATGGTGCATTTTTTTTCTGAGCGACTCATCTTTGAGTCCCTTACCATCCAAGCAGCGCTTGCAAAACTCGCTGACCGGCATCTCGATGTAACGCCAGAACAGATAGGCCAACGGCGTAATGTACAGAACACTGAGCACCGCGAGTATCATGGCAACCACTGCGTTAGGCAATCCAAATGCAATCAGCTTGCCGATCAACATTGGTGCGTAATCTGTTGAGTCCGGGGAAGACCAGACCAGCATCAGTGTCATGGGATGCAGAAGGTATAGACTGAATGAGATCCGCCCGAAAAAGGTGAGTACGCGGGAACTCAGGAACCGCGTGGCGCTAACATCGGCATATGCCAGAATCACGACAATCATTGCCGCAGCAGCAGCCTGAACGATGATTGCAAAGGATATCAACGAGCTCCTGTAAGGAATCGGATTTTGCGTACCTACTATGA
Source organism: Pseudomonas sp. NBRC 111123 (assembly GCF_001320205.1). NCBI lineage: Bacteria > Pseudomonadati > Pseudomonadota > Gammaproteobacteria > Pseudomonadales > Pseudomonadaceae > Pseudomonas > Pseudomonas sp. NBRC 111123. The sequence continues at coordinate 212,783 of NZ_BCAZ01000001.1, read as the reverse complement.
ACTGAATAGCGAAGAAAAATATCAAAGCCGCTATTATCAGCATTGCACCATGACACTTGACAGCTCGAAGAATATCTCTGCCATATAAGAAGGCAAGTGAGCCGAAAAGGAACGTATGCAGATAAGCGGTTCTCGACCATGAGGTGCCGAATGGGTCATATTCGTACCAGAAACTGAACAATGAAAGCATAGCAAAAGCGCTACACATCAAAAGCATACTACGCCGACCAACTAGAGAAACTACGGCCATGGCTAAGAGCACCAATAGCCCACCTATCAGTTCAGTCTGCAACGTCCACATCACACCATTGATGGAGACGTCCAGCAACAAGGAGTTCTGAATGACTTCAGTTAAACCGAAGTCCAATGATAGACGCATGCCGAACACGCTATTCAGCAGCCAGAACAAAATAACAGTGGCAATGGCTGCAGGGTATATTCTGAAAACACGTCGAATGCAGAACTCGATTGCGTGCTTACCTGAAATACCACTCCTATCCAGCGAGTAGCTCAGAACAAAACCGCTCAACACGAAAAAGAACAGTACCGGCGGCGACAGCGGGCCACCTGCGGCAAAAACCCCATAAAAATAAGATAACCACGACTGCCAACCACCTGACTGCTCGTTGCTGCTGATTAGCTGGTCACGCACTCCATACTCAGTCAGGAAGAGTGCCTGTCCTATGTGAAATGCGGCTACCAATATTGCTGCCAAACCACGCGCCGACTCCAAAGGCGCAAAAAAAGCGTGACTTCTTTCTTGCTTCATGCCTGAACTGCCCTATTTAAACGTTCCAGCGACACTCATCAGCTGCCTCTAACGGGCCTTCTGTCGCTACCTTGAGCGGGATTTTACAACCCCATAATTTGCGGATTATCAGGAAACCGAATTATTCCCAGTATAAAAATAAAGGCCCTTACCGCAGCAAGAACCTTTATTTAAGCTGCTTAGCGTCTACCCCTCACAACTCCAAGCGACGCTGCTGATAAATCCAGTCAACAATCTCACCTTCAGGCATATAACCAATTACGGTTTCCCGCAGCAATTGCCGCACTCTCGCGAAGTCATCGTCTTCTACAGCGTAAAGCAATTGTTTCAAAGCCTCCTTGAGCGCATCCCACGGCAGGAAGTCCTCGGCAGCACTCATGATCATCGGGTGCTCTGTGGGTATCACGTTGTCACCGATCAGCAGCTCCTCGTAGAGTTTCTCCCCTGGGCGCAGGCCGGTGAACTCGATGGCGATGTCGCCGTGTGGGCTGCGCTCCGAACGCACGCTAAAGCCGGACAGGTGAATCATTTTCTCGGCCAGCTCCACGATCCTCACAGGCTCGCCCATATCCAGAACGAAGACATCCCCCCCCTGCCCCATCGACCCGGCCTGGATAACCAGTTGCGCCGCTTCGGGAATTGTCATGAAATAGCGGGTGATCTTCGGGTGCGTGACCGTGACCGGACCACCTTCCTTGATCTGCCGATGGAACAACGGGATGACTGAACCCGAGGAGCCGAGCACGTTGCCGAAACGCACCATGGTAAAGCGGGTTTTGTTGACCTGGGCAACGTTGCCGTTGTCGCCATACAGTACCGGAGCGATTTCCTTGCTCAGGGCCTGCAGCACCATCTCCGACAAACGCTTCGTACTGCCCATTACGTTGGTCGGGCGCACCGCCTTGTCGGTGGAAATCAGCACGAAGTTGGGCACACCCGCCTGAACCGCAGCCTGCGCGGTATTTAGGGTGCCGAAGACATTGTTATGGATGCCTTCGGCAATGTTGTGCTCGACCATCGGCACGTGCTTATAGGCTGCCGCGTGATAAACCGTATCAACGTGCCAAGTACGCATGACGTCAAGCAACTGGTGCGGATTGCGTACCGACCCGAGGATCGGTAGCACCTTGGTCGACAACGACTCTCGTGCCACGCGCTGATCCAGCTCTGACAAAATGCTGTAAAGGTTGAACTCACTGTGCTCAAGCAACAGCAGTACGCGGGGCTTGAGCGTAAGAATTTGCCGGCACAGTTCCGAACCGATCGAGCCTCCCGCACCGGTTACCAGCACCACCTGGCTGTGCACACATCGAGACAGCAGGTCCTTCTGCGCCGGAACCGCATCCCGGCCAAGCAGGTCGGCAATGTCGACCTCCTGGATATCGTCGACTTTGACCCGCCCGCTGGCAAGGTCCATGAACCCGGGCACACTGCGCACATGGAGCGGCAAACCTTCAAGGAAACCAAGAATCTCGCGTCGGCGGGCGCGGCTCACAGAAGGCAACGCCAACAACAGTTCCTCGGCGCCAGTCAGTTCGATCATCTGCTGAATCTGGGCAGGGCTGTAGACATGCAGGCCAGAGATCACTCGGTCAGTGATACTGGCGTCATCATCGATGAACGCAACCGGTCGCATCACCTTGCCCATCCTCAATGCCGCAACCAGCTGATTGCCTGCCGCACCCGCACCGTAGATGGCCACTTTGGGTAAACCATTGTCGCGGGTTCCAAAGGGTGCATGCGGTGGCATACCGAACCAGTCACCGAGGAAGTACTGACGCATGGCCAGACGCAAGCCTCCGACCATGATCAGGCTGAGCCACCAGTAGTTGAATACGATCGAGCGCGGCACCAGGGGGCGGTGATTGCTGTACCAGAAAATCACTAGGCCAAGTATCAGCGACGAAAGCGTCACGGCCTTGACGATGGCGATCAACGCATCATTGCCCAGATAGCGCATCACTGCGCGATACATGCCAAAGCGGATGAACAAAGGAATGGCTGTCAATGGCGCACTCAAGAACAACCACGGATGCTCCGTGATCGGATTGTCCATTTCACTGACCCCGAGCCGGACGGCGAATGCCAACCAAAGGGCAATCCATACCAGCATCACATCGGTAGCCACCTGAAGCAGCCGCTTCTGGCTGCGGTTCAGGTTCAGCAACCCTGAGCGAATCTTGTCCATATATCCCTCAATAGCATTCCACACCTTGGCACTTTGTGAATCAACGAGCCACCGCTCGCCCCATCACCGAGGCCAGGACTTCGCAGGTCAGTTCAACCTCTCGGCCGGTCAGGGTCGGATGGACAAGGAACATCAGACTGGTCTCGCCCAGCTCATGGGCGATCGGCAGCGGCTGCTCCGGACGCCATCCAGTACCGTCGAAGGCTTTCTCAAGATAAACTTCGGAGCAGGACCCGGAGTAGCAAGGCACACCGGCCTCGTTGATTTCCCGGGCAATACGATCGCGGTTCCAGCCTTCAGCGAGCGCTTGCGGCTCAACGAAAACGTAACATTTGTAGGCTGCATGACGAATGTCGTGAGGAACCTGTGGCACGCGCAAGCCCGGCAGCCGAGCGGCCGTTGCCTCAATGCGCTGAGCATATTCACTGCGCTGTGCCTGCCACTGTGGCATCCGCTGCAATTGCAGCCGGCCGATTACTGCCTGGACCTCGAGCATCCGCCAGTTGGTACCGAAGCTCTCGTGCAGCCATCTGAAGCCTGGCGCGTGCTGGCGCTCGTAAATTGCCTCCCAGCTCTTGCCATGATCTTTGTAAGACCACATGGCAGACCACAAAGCCTTGTCATTGGTGGTTACCATGCCACCTTCGCCACCGGTGGTCATGATCTTGTCCTGGCAGAAGGACCAGGCGCCCACGTGCCCAATCGAGCCGACCGAGCGACCTTTGTACAGCGCGCCATGGGCCTGGGCGCAATCCTCGATGACCTTGAGCCCCTTTTCCGTGGCCAGCGCCATGATAGGGTCCATATCACATGGCCAACCTGCCAGATGCACGCAAATGACCGCGCGGGTGCGCTCGGTCAGTACGGCACGAATCGTCTCGGCGGTGATGTTCTGCGAATCGCGATCGACATCGGCAAAAACCGGCACGGCACCGGCATTGACGATCGACGAGACCGAAGCCAGGAAGGTACGGGAAGTGACGATCACTTCGTCACCAGTCCCGATACCCAGTGCCTTGAGCGCAAGGTCCAGTGCGACCGTGCCATTGGCGACGGCAACGGCATGCTCACACTGCGCCCACTTGGCGAATTCCCGTTCGAACTCCCGACACTCCTGCCCGGTCCAATAGTTGACCTTGTTGGAAAGAATCACGTCACGAACAGCATTGGCCTCTTCTTCGGTGAAGGATGGCCACGGAGAAAAAGCGGTATTCAACATAGCAGTAAGTCCATTATTCGGTCAGCATCGGCACGCTCAGCTCGAGCTGGCCAGCGAACGTGCGGGAACGCCCACGGCAGTGATGCCGTCGGCTACAGGTTTGACGACTACAGCACCGGCACCGATCACCACGCGAGATCCAACCTGGATCATCTGACGGATGCAGGCACCAATGCCGACCCAAGTGAGATCGCCTACGGTCACACCACCCGCCAGGCGAGCACCGGGGCTCAAGTGAACGAAATCGCCCAGCAGATTATCATGATCGACGCTACAGCCTGTATTCAGGATGGCGCCATCACCTATACGTGAATCGATGTTGACCACGACACCGCCCATAACCACGCTACCGATGCCTATCGCACTGCGCGGGCTGATGACCGCCTGCGGGTGGATCAACGAGACAATCGGCGCATCGACCGCCGCGAGCTGGCGCTGCTTGTCGTGGCGAACCTGATTGTTGCCGATGCCGACGATGACCCCCTCGACACTCGACAGCTGCGCAAGCAGCGCAGCGCTGTCACCGACAATGGGCCAATGGCCGTTAACCTGCCGCGCCGGCCAGGCATCGTCGTAGAACACGACTTCAGGCCAACCACACAGCTCGGCGATGTCGGCCAGTACCTTGCCATGCCCGCTGGCCCCCAGGATCGCCAGACGCCTCATGGCCGATTCCCGGTGAACTTACTCATGGTAACCTCGCCATCACCACTGATGCCGTCCTTCTTCACGACTTTCTTTACCGTGAGGAAAAGAATCTTGAGGTCCAGCCAGAAGCTTCGGTTTTCCACATACCAGACGTCGAGCTTGAACTTGTCCTCCCAGCCAAGGGCATTTCTGCCATTGATCTGCGCCCAACCTGTCACCCCTGGGCGCACTTCATGGCGGCGGTACTGTTCAGGCGAATACAGTGGCAGGTATTCCATCAACAGCGGCCGGGGACCGACCAGGCTCATCTCGCCCTTGAGCACATTCCACAGCTCCGGCAACTCATCAAGGCTTGACGACCGTAGGAAGCCACCGAACGGCGTCATGCGCTGAGCATCAGGCAAAACATTACCCTGTGCATCGACTGCATCGCGCATGGTACGGAACTTGACCATCTCGAACGGTTTGCCATCACGCCCGGGGCGTTGTTGGCGGAACAACACGGGCGCGCCCAGGTTCTTGCGTACCTTCCACGCCACCAAGGCGATGACAGGCGAAAGCAACAGCAAGGCAACGGCAGCGGCTGTCAGGTCGAAGAGACGTTTCAACATTACTTGACTCCTTCCAGCCACTGGACAAACTGCCCGGCCAGCAGCTTGCGATCGAAGCTGCGCGCCGCCAGCTGTCGGCCTCGCTCGCCCTTGGCCTTGAGTGCTCCGCGATCAGATGCCGCCTGCTCCAGGGCATCGGCGAACGCATCCGGATCTTCGGGCGCAACCGCGAATCCACAGTCCTCGCTGACGATCATCTCAGCAAGCCAACCTGGATAATTGTTGAGCACCGGCAGGCCCGAGGCAATGTAGTCAAAGAACTTGTTTGGCGAAGTCCCGAAGTAGAACGCCTTCACGTTGGCCAGTACCTGTAGCCCCAGATCGGCGCTGGCCATCAACCCGGCCAGCCGCTCCTTGTTCACCGGGTCATGGAAGACCACGTTGTCCAGGCCTTCGGCCTTGGCTCGGCTCACCAGCGCCGGCTTGAGCTTGCCCTGGCCAATCAATACCAGGCGGATATCGTCACGGCCGCGGGCTTTCAACCGTGCAGCAGCATCCAGCACCGCATCGAGCTTGTTGGCCATGCCATGGGTACCGGCAAAAACCGCCATGAGATGGCTGTCGTCAACACCTTGCGGACGCCATGGCTGGGCCGGGGCATCGAAGATTTCAAGATCACAGCCGTTAGGTATCATCGCCACTTTGGCAGGGTCGACCCCCCGCGAAACGATGCCTTCTACAATGCCGGGCGACAAGCCGACCAGGCGATGTGCCGAGCGATAGCTGGCCCACTCAAGTAACGACATGCCCCAGAGCACCAGGGGATTGCGGATCACCCCCATGGCCTTTGGCAATTCAGGCCACAGGTCGCGAACTTCGAAGACAAAGGGCTTGTTGCGCAGCCAGCGTGCGAAGATACCTGGAATACCCGCCGTCAGTGGCGTAGTGGTCGCGAAGACCAGGTCATATTTGGCAGTCAGCGCCACCCCGATGCTGCGCAGGGCAAATTTGAGGAAACTGACAGCACGCTTGAGGAAACCATCACTGTTGGCGTAAGCGAGGTCGAACTCGATGACATCGATGCCTTCAACCTGGCCTTGACGCTTACCGGACAGGAAAGGCCCACTGAGCCCGGTATTACCGCCACCATAGCTGCCGCAGACCATGGTCACCTGATGACCCTGGGCAACCAGGCGTCGGGCCATCTCGTAGGAGCGAATTCCCGTGGCGCCCTTGGGGGTCGAGAAATGCTGATGAAAATAGAGAATTCTCATGGTTACCAGTGATACTCCGTAATCAAGACTCCAGCTGTTGCCACTTCGACTTCAAGCACTGGTACACGTGTTTTCTCAAGGTAGTAACGGGACTCCCACCCTTCCACCAGTTCACAGCGCACGATAGGCACGTCACTTGTCACCGACAGCCGCTGCGAACCGTTACTTACAGCGTTTTCCTGCAGCACCCAGTCTCCCGGTTCCAGCCGCCAGCGCAAGACGGCCCTGGAAGCGAAACCAGCCACCCGATCACGCACCTGCAAGCCGTCATCTCCCAGACTGATATGGCGTGAATGCTCGGCGCCCTTGCCATCCCGGTAGGCGGCAGTGCAGGTCGTAAAGCCATCCCCGCGGGCCAGCGGATCAAGGCGACAGGTCTGCAGCCAGTCACCGAACAGGAACCGGCTGAGCTTGGGCATCTGGTCACGGTCATCGAACTGCACCGTGTTATGACTTCCAGTGCCTGGGAAGTAACGTAGCCACTTGGCCTCGACGTTGTAGCTGAAACTGCCAGCATCGCGCAGCAGGTTTCGCCCGTTGCGCCAAAGGTCCAAGTGCAGGGCGTCAGCCTGGCCAGGCCGGAAGCGAAAACGCGGATAACGCAACACTGCTGTACTGCCGCCTTGGCGCAGCACGGCATAGCCGCCCTGATCGAATTGCTGGCTACCTGGTCGCTCGGCTTGCGCCAAGGGTGCCTGCAGGCCCAGCCATTGCAGCGGGAGGTCCCAAGGCCCGGCCTCGGCATAGGCACGCTGACCGCAGAACAGCGCCATTGCCAATTGCACCGAAGGGCGGAAGTCGCGGTAGTCAGTGTCGGTCAAAGGCAGCAAGCGTGCGCCATCATTCGCCCCGATGTTGGGAGCGTCACCGCTAGCCTCGTCGACAAAGGTGAACAGCCAGTTCGCCGCAGCCCGCGCCTTTGCTTGAAAATCAGCACTGAAAGCCGGAAGTTCGAGCTTGCGTCGCCAAACCTCGACCATTGAAAAGGTATCGAGCATCACCCGGTGGTAATTGACCGAATACTGGCTGAAACTGCCATCAAGCTCGATCAGGCGCGCAGCCCGATTCTCCAGCCAGCAGCGCCCGGCCAGGTACCAACGCTCACCGGCGGGGTGATTGTTCTTCATCAACCAACTACCACCGACGTACAACGCCGCTGCCTCTGAGGTTCCGTGGTTGTTGTCCTGGGCCATGGCGTAGCTGATGGTGGGCTTGATCCGCTTCAGATGCACTTCGATCATGGCCGCCAGGCCCGGCTGAATCTGCTCGTGCTGATCGAGCATGACAGCGCTCATGGCCAAGTGCAGGACACGAATGGACGCCTCCTGCCCGCACTTCCAGTTCGGCCCATGATAAGGCGGATTGTGCTCGCACCAATGCGCAAGCCATTGGTTCAACTGTGCAATGGCTGCATTGTCACCGTTGCAAGCGCGCTGGGTAAAAGCCAGTACCCAGTCGAGTCGCGAAGCTTCCCAGATGCTTTTGATGTCGCCGACAGCGGGATCGAAATCAGCGATACGCCACCACTCACGTTCCGGGGAAGGTACCCGAACCCCGGTCAGGGGGTTCAGGTGCCAGTCCGGCGGAGCCTCGCCCACGGTGACGGGCCACAGGCCATAGTAGCGGATCTCGCGCGCCCATTGTCCGCTGCCCGGCAGGTTTTCTACCTGCCGCAAGGGCTGAGCGAAGAATGGCCCCGAGGGCACTTCGGCGGTAAGCCGGCGCACAGGGTTGAGCCCGGTTTTCACCCCCAGACGGTATCCCAGCGCCCGGCAAAGATTGCCGGGGCCAAGCGCCAGCGCGGTTCTAGCTTTTACGATGAACAGACTCATTGCGCGCGAAGCATCCGCGCCACTTCGACACTCACCCGCGCCACTTCGAAGATTTCATCGCTCGGGATTGGCGTTGCCTTGCCCTGCCCTACCGCCGCGAGGAACGCTGCGGCACATTCGGATTGGCCCTTGTTCTGCTTCCACAGATTGAGCTTGCTGAACCCTGGCCAGCCAAAGCCCTTGAGTTTGCGGAAGTTGTCCAGTTGCAGCACGCGCCCGGCAGCGAACACCTCTACGCGCTCCTTGGGGAAGCTCGCAGCGCCGTTTGCCAGATAATGGATGGTGCCAAACGAGCCATCCTCGAAACCTAGCGTGATCGATGCCTTGTCTTCGGTGACGGCCACTGCGGGCGAGTCGCCCATGCGGCGTGCCTGGATCGAAACGATCGGGCTGCCCACCAGGAAGCGCATCAGATCGATGAAATGGCAGGCTTCGCCTATGATCCGCCCGCCGCCCACAGCTTCGTCCTGAGTCCAGTGATCCGCAGGAATGGCACCCGCGTTCATGGTCATTATCAGCGACTTGGGCTCTTTTACCGCAGTCAGAAGCGCCTTCATTTTTTGCACCTGAGGCGAGAAGCGGCGATTGAAGCCCACCATCAGGTGCGGCTTGAGCCCCTTCTGCACAGCCAGGTCGTACGCGGCCTGCACATCAGCCAAGCCCTGCTCATCGATTGCCAGAGGCTTCTCGACGAACACGTGCTTGCCGGCTTCCAGCACTTGGGACACGAAGCGTGCATGGCTGTCGTGCCGGGTGACGATAGCCACGGTGTTGATGGTCTGGTCGGCCAACATCGCGCCGACATCCGTGGAGGCATGGGCGAAACCGGCCTTGCTGCCGTGAATGACGCCATTGAGGCCACCGGCGGTGACAATGGTATGGAATTGTGCACCGGCGGCCTTGAACGCCGGAATCAGCATCCGCGATGCATAGTTGCCAGCACCGATGAATCCGACCACTGGTTTGACCGGGTCGAAAGCGATGTTCGACTGAGGCACCAGGGTGACATCTTTTACGTGCCGCTCCTGGGGAGCCGAGTGATACTCGAGTACGATACCCAGGGCCGAGTTTTCACTGGTCAGCGTCTGGTATGCATCCGCCGCATCTTCAAAGGCAAAGCGGTGGGAAATCAGTTGCCCGACATCCAGTTGGCCACTGGCAAGCATGTCCAGAACGGCCTCGAAATTGCGCTGTTCGGTCCATCGTACGAAGCCAATGGGGAAGTCATTACCCTGCTCCTCGTAAGTAGGATCGTAGCGGCCCGGACCGTAGGAGCACGAAACCTGGAAAGACAGCTCCTTCTCGTAGAAGTCAGCTCGATTCAACTCCAGGCCCGTCACCCCTACCAGCACGATGCGGCCGCGCTTGCGGCACATGTTCGCCGCTTGGGTAACCGGGTCCGACGATTTCGTGGAGGCTGTGATGATGACGCCATCAACCCCTCGTGCCCGGCTGAAAGCCATGCCTGCAGCTACCGGATCTTCGCCCTTGCCTGGGTTGCAGGTCTCGGCACCGTAGTTGCGCGCCAGCGCCAGCTTCTGCTCATCGAAATCGATGGCCAGTACGCGGCAACCCTGCGCCCGCAGCAGTTGCACGGTGACCAGGCCGATCAAGCCAACGCCGGTGACGACGAACGCCTCACCCAGAGTCGGCTGAGCCAGCCGAATCCCTTGCAGGCCGATACTGGCAAGGACTGTGAACGATGCAGCCTCATCGCTTACGGAATCCGGAATCAGCGCGCAAAGGTTCTTCGGCACCACCACAACGTCAGCGTGCGGCCCATTGGAAACGACACGATCGCCTGCCTTGAAGCCCGAAACGCCCGCTCCGGTCGCCGCAACGACACCGACGTTGCAGTAGCCCAGAGGCAGCGGCTGGGCCAGTTTGGACTGCACCGCTTCGATAGTCGTGGCCAGGCCATCGGTCTGCACTTTTTGCAGCACCATGCGCACTTTGTCGGGTTGCTGGCGCGCTTTTTCGATCCAGTTGGCCTTGCCGAAACCTACTAGCATCCGCTCGGTACCGGCTGAAATCAGCGTGCGGCTGGTATTGATCTGCAGCGCACCACTGCGAACGCCAGGCACCGGGGCCTGAACCAGGGATGTCTCGCCGCTCGCCATGTTCTGAACAACTTGCTTCATGAAATGCCACCAATAAAGTTGAAAAAAACAGCACCTGAGGCCATGGCCCTTGGCAGGGTGCACGTATGTGCTCAACCTGCCTGGACCTGGCGCGACTACCTTAGCCGTCAAGCGCGAAATTGCCGTCCAGGTACTGCTTGCACCACAGCTCCATGCAGACGATGCCGAACAAGGTGTATGCCGCGTCGATGCGCCCTGCACGGTCGGCGGCGATCAGACGGGCAACCGCTTCTGGGTCGAAAATGCCACGTTTGCGCAGCGATGCAGGCGACAGGACTTCGTCGACCAGCGGTTTCAGGCGCCCCTGCAGCCAGTTGCGCAATGGCACGCCAAATCCGGTTTTTGGACGGTAGATAATGTCGTGTGGCAGGTAGGGTTCCATGGCCTTCTTGAAGATCCACTTGCCTTCTCGCCCTTTCTGCTTGACCTCGGACGGCAGCTTGCCAGCCAGGCGCACCAGGTCCATGTCCAGCAGTGGTACCCGTACCTCAACACCAGTGGCCATGCCCATCTTGTCGGTGTAGTTGAGGTTGTGGTCAGTCAGGAAGTGCTTACATTCAAGCGTCAGCATCTTGTCCAGCGGTGTTGCGCCTGCCGGCACCCTTGACAAGGTCTCGCGCAATGGCGCGAACAGCTCGTCCGCCGCTAACTGGCGACGCAGTTCAGGCGCCAGCAGGCCGTGAGCTTGTTCCGGCTCGAGCCAGAAAAAATAGCTGATCAGGCGGTCATCTGCGGGCAGATCCGCGTAGCGGAACGCCTTGCCCAGCCGGCGAGACAGCGGCGATGACGCCGGAAGAAGGTTGGCGCTGCCGGCCAGAACACTGCGCAAAGGCGTAGGCAGACCACCCCACCAGCGCTCCTGGGACAATGCGAAGTGCCGGCGGTAACCGGTAAAGATGTCATCGCCGCCAGCGCCCGACAGCAATACCTTGATGCCGTTCTGACTCGCCAGCTCGGATATGAACAATGCATTCAGGGCAGCCGGGTCCGGAGTAGGTTCATCCAGCAGGTAGACCATTTCCGGCAGGCGATCCATCATCTCGTCGCCTACGCCGACAACATGCAGATCGACACCCAAGTGCTTGGCTACCCGTTCGGCATAGGGCAAGTCGTCGGCGAAGCCTTCATTGGCGGTGGAACCGTTGTCCACACGGATGCTGAAACACTGCAGCCGCTCCTTGTCGCGCATTTCTTCGGCGGCGAAGGCAACGATAGCACTCGAATCGAGCCCCCCCGACAAGAACGAGCCCAGTGGAACGTCGGAAACCAACTGACGTTTGACAGCCGTTCGTACCGCATCGGCAACCGCAACCGCGGTCTGCTCGACCGTCTCAGTCAACGGCTGCTCACTGATCGGCAGCTGGTAGTAGAACGATTTTTCTTCTACGCGGCCATTGCGCACACAAAGTACTTGGCCCGGCAGCACCTTGCTGATGTCGCGCACTATGGTGCGCTCGCCCGGCGACCACAGGTAACCCAAATGCGCCAAGACAGCATGTGGATCGATCTCGGGGGTGATGAAACCACCTCTGATCAAGCCTTTCATTTCGCTGGAAAATGCGAAACAGCCTCCATCATTGTAGACGTACAACGGCTTGACCCCGAGCTGGTCGCGCGCGACCCAGAGCGTCTGGGTATCACGCTCCCAGAACACCACGGCGAAGATACCGTTGAGGCGGTTTAGGCAGGCGATGCCTTCTCGGCAGAACAGTGCCAACAGCACTTCCGAGTCGGACTGGCTGGTAAATGTTTCGCCTTGAGCCTCAAGTTCGGCACGCAGTTCGCGGAAGTTGTAGATTTCGCCATTGAAAACCATCACCACCCGGCCATCGAGGGACAGCATTGGTTGGTGCCCCGCCGATGTGGTATCGAGGATGGACAGGCGAACCTGCCCCAACCATACGCCAACGTCGGTATCGGACCATATTCCCTGGTCGTCCGGCCCGCGACGTCGAATGAATGAAAGCGCCGACGAAAAATCGATCGACGTCTTCGTTCCATTATGCAAATAACCCAAAATTCCGCACATGCCTGTATCTCTAGTTCGGGTGATTGACAGGCGCCTTGCGCCTGGAGCTCAAAAGCAGGAAAGGCAGCCAGATGGAGGCCACCAGTAGCAGCACGGAGGAAAGTTCCCCGCGGAATAAATGGAGCATGGAGGCGATTGCCAACGCATAGGCGCCCAGTGCCCGGTCATTGAGCGGATTGTTGATGACCGCCCCATACAGGCGCCCCCAGACGAAACCGAGTACCAAACCACCCAGCAGAACCCCGACAATACCGAAGTTCATGTAAAATTCGCCAAATACTCCCGGCGGCAACGTCGTGCCTTCCAGCAACCACTTGTCGGGCCAGAATGCCCCTGTAAACACACCCGCCGCAGTCAACGGTTTATCTGGAAACAGCGTCGACGGAATCAGGATCAGCACGATCATGAGCAAGGTCGATCCATTCTGCCAAGGCAGGCCATCAGGCATGGCGTCCACCAGCACGGTCATGGTCTGCAGCTGCATCAGATTGCCGGTGAACTGGGTGATCAGGAAGTTGAAGAACGACAGCAAAACACCCTGGTCGTCCTTGAGGAAAAAGAACTTGCCAGTGGCCAGGTATTCTTGCTTGAACACGTGGTATGCCATCAAAGAGACAAACATTACCACACCCAGAATCGCACCCTTGATCAGGTTGATTCGCTTGACCCGGTAATGCCGAATGACCATCAACGACAACACAGCAATGAATATCGTCGACTTCTGTCCTTGCAACGCACAGACAAACAACGCGCCGAGAAAATAGGCCCAGAACATCAGTCGCTCGCCGTGGGCTCTTTTCTGTTCGCCGGTAAGGCGGATGTACCATGCCAACGAAACCGACAACAGAAGGTTCTGCAGCAGGAACAGGCCGTTGAGCCCGGCAAACGCCCTGATCCTGTCACTGGCGCCTTGGAGCAGCCCCGAAAGACCACCCAGCACGACCAGGATCATCCCGAACGCCAGCAACCCCGCGAGCGTCAGGAGCAGCGAACGTTGCATGAGAAAGCGCGGCCTTACGATAAGCCTTGAACGGCTGGGGAAGTTGAGCTGAGACCTGCGTCCCAGGCTGGCACCCGCAAGCACAAACAGCAAGGCTGCGCCATAGATCAACAGTGCCTCGTTTACCGCACCGTCCTTGTCGACAAAGCTGAAGTCCCAGAACAAGCTGAAACCGTCAATCGACATCAGGAACGGGTACAGCGGTACCAGCACACCCACACACCAGATTACGAAGAAAAAAAAGCTGGCCGAAAAACAATCAAAGCCTGCTTTCTTCCTTGCAGGTGTCGCCTGCCATTGTTCCGAGCCATTACCTGCCTGCATCGTCGCCGTCTCCCTGGAGGTTGGCAATACGGATCTTCACCGCTGACAGCAGCAACGTCAGGGACAGCACCGTTCCCGCCACGTAAGCAACGACGCCAGCCCACCCACCGAATTCAGGAATGCCGAAGTAAAGGACCAGTAATACGAGTATCCCCTCGACAATATTGACCTTGAGACTCAAACCAAAGACCCGAAGCGCGACCAGCATGGTACCGCACGCCAGCACTACTGCCTTCAACGGCAGGCTCAGCGCCAGAACGACAACATACTTGGCTGCCATTTCATATTGACCACCAATCAGCAACAACCAGCCACCCGCAGCGATCACCAGGGCCGCAGCCATTGCTGATGAGACAAGCAACATCGACTTGATGAACGAATTGAATTTGGCGGACAGTGCTGCCGCGTCATCCAGCAGTTCGACCAGATCGGGTATTGCGCGCTGGGCAATGATCGCCAGAGGCAGAAGGCCCAGAACCAGGCTGAGGTTCGCAAGACCGAAGAAACCAATCTCTTCGGTTCTGACATGGAGCGCCGTCAACATCAATATTGGCAGGCTGTCCACCAACAATCGCACAAACAGACTGGCATTGATGGTCACCCCGGAGCCTGCCGTGGCAAGCAACTCGCTGCGGTTGACTTTGAACACCTGCAAGGCGGGCCCGACATGGCCCCGCAGGCGCCACCAGACAGCCGCCAAGCATACTGCCTCGGTGATATAGCGCGCAGCCATCCAGCCCTGGATTCCGTATTGCCGGGTCAATGCCACGGTCAATATCACACCCGCGCCGGTCGCGAACATCAGCGCGAAGCAAATCTCGTTGATTACTTTCGCTCCTTGCGCATAACCCGTAGTGACACGTAGGAGGTTGGTTATCAACACCAGCCCGCAGGTCACGAACACATAGGAGCTGATGGCCGTCGTAAGCACGAACTCGTGCGCCAGGAAGATACCCAGTATGACCACTGCGGAGGTGATACCGACCAGCACGAACACCCCGCGCAGCACCGCTTGCTGCGCGGACGGTTCAGCACAGGCTGCGGTATCGCGGATGGCGATGCTTTGCATACCGAGGCTACCGGCCAGCACGACCAATGCCACAATGGTTTCCAACGATCGGACAACACCGACTACAGCAGGCTCGACAAACGGTGCGATGAGAAACTGACTGATGATCACACCACCCTGGATGCAGGCGGTGACAACGAACAGCTGCAACAACCTCGAGCTCTCGAAAATTCTGATGAGGCGAGCTAACACACGGTTCCACCTTGTCTAATTGTTTTTTCGCTCAACACCGTTCTCGGGTCAGGCCAGAGAATCGAGAATGCGCTTGAGTGCCTGGCGGCGCGCGTTGATCGAGTAGTTCCCGGAAATCCAGCGGTGTCGGTCCATGGCGTCTTCGTGACTCGACGGCGTGCTCAACACCTGCTTCATTGCAGCGGCGATATCCGCCGGGCTGTCGGGCTCGACCCAGTTGGCGAATGCACCCGCTACTTCCGGCACTGCCCCGCGTGGTGAGGTGATCACCCGTGCGCCGCATGCCAAGGCCTCACCTATGGCATGTCCAAACCCCTCATAAAGAGTCGGTTGCACATAAGCCAGGCAATTGCGGTAGTGATTGAGCTTTTCCTCATCGGAAATCATCCCGACGAACTGGACCTTTTCAGCCACACCCAAGCATTGAGCAAGCTCCTGCAGTTGAGGCAGGTAGTCCCCATGTTTCCCCGCAATGACAAAACGAATCGTTGGGTTATCCTTGGCGAAGCGGGCGAACGCCTCGATGCTCGGGATCAATCCTTTGCGAATCGCATTGGTGCGGCTGGTCCAGGTTACCGTGAAAAAGTAGTCAGATGGTTCCTGCGCCTGCACCACTGGCGAGTAGTAATCGGTGTCCACGGCCAAGGTGGCGTAAACAGGGTTTCGAACTGCAAGGTTACCTGTAACCTCGTCATACTCGGACCTGGAAATGAACAGGTTCCGGTCGGCCATCCGCAACGACGCCCGCAACACCAGTTTCTGCCAAAGCGGCCGGTCCAGGTAGCACATACCTGGAATTTCCTTCCGGCATGTCGAGTAGTCGAACGCACCCGTCACTACTACCGGCTTGCGCCGCAACTTGCCTGCCAATAGCGGGAAAGGCGAGTGCCCCCACCACCAGCAGTAGTAGAGGTCTGCCCTCCAGTCGAGTGTCGAGGGAGAGCCGGAAAGCACCACTTCGTGCCCCAGTTCCTTGAGTATCCTGATATCAACGCGATAGAACTCGACTTTGTCGAACATCTCACGCCAGTTGGCGTGAGCAGACATATTGGCAAAGAAACAAATGCGCACAGTTATACCAATCCGTTGAAAGTCACTTACCTGGAGCCTGAAGGTTCCGTTCGTACATGGACAGCAGCGTTTCACTCAAGTCGGGCACTGCGATGTTCCCTACGAGTTCGTACAGCCTGGCTGGGCTGCCATAAAGCTCCTTGACCTCGTCAGCCCTCACGAACGCAGGATCCACCTGCACTTGCGGGCGATAACCGGCGATACCGGCCATCGCATCGATGACTTGGAGCAGGGAAACACTGCGGCCCGAACAGACATTCACAAACTGCCCTTCAGACTCGCACTCCAACAAGCGAGCGTAGGCTTCAGCGACGTAACGCACATCGGAAAGGTCGCGCGATACATCCAGGTTGCCGAGCCTCAACTCATCCTGCCGGCGAGCAAATGCCGCGACGATCTTGGCGAAAACAAAGGATTCAGATTGCCCGGGACCGGTATAGTTGAACGGCCTGGTCACCAGTATCGGGAAGCGTGCAAACCACTTGCGCACCAGCGCTTCCATGGCCAACTTGCTCAACGCGTAGTGGTTCATCGGCCGAGGTTCGCTACTTTCGACGATGGGTGAAGACGGAGCATTGCCATAGATGTTGGCGCTACTGGCAATGATCGCCTTCTGCAGCGCAACGCCACTGTCCTGCAGGGCCGTGAGCAAGCTTTCAGTACCAAGTACGTTTACTCGATAGTAGGAAAGTGCATCGCTACCCGTGACATGCGCCAACGCTGCAAGATGGATTACATGGGTCGGCTCGACCTCACGGATCCACTCGGTCAAGCGCGCGGTATCGTTGAGATCCGCCTCCAGGTGTGCCACCTCGCAGTCCAGGCGACGACCGCCGAGCCCCGCGATACGCCAGCCGTCGCTGGCAAGCCGGTGCGCAAGATGCGCACCAGTGAAACCCGAAAGGCCAGTGATCAGGACAGTCTTGTCAGAACGACGTGCCATGCTTGGCCCTCTTCAGATCGGCCTCGACCATCAACTGGCACAGTTGTTCAAGTGTGGTATCAGGCTGCCAGCCAAGACGTTCCTTGGCCAGAGAGGCATCACCGATCAGCAGCTCGACCTCTGCAGGGCGGTAGAACTGCGGGTTGACCTTGACGCGGGTCACTCCCGTACGTCGATCTACACCAAACTCCTTCTCGCCGGTTTCGCGCCACTCAAGGTCGACGCCCACCGCCTTGAAGCTCATGCTGACAAAGTCACGGACAGTTTCGGTGCGGTTGGTCGCCAGCACGAACGTATCCGGTTTATCGACCTGCAGCATCCGGTGCATACCGTCGACATACTCACGGGCATAACCCCAGTCACGCTTGGCATCCATGTTGCCGAGCTCGAGCACCTGCTGGTTACCGACCTCGATGTTGGCCACCGCGTCGGTGATCTTGCGCGTGACAAACTCTTTGCCGCGCAGCGGAGACTCGTGGTTGAACAAGATGCCGCTGGTAGCAAAAATATTGTAGGACTCTCGGTAGTTGATCGTCGTCCAGTGCGCGAAAAGCTTGGCAACGCCATAGGGGCTGCGCGGATAGAACGGCGTGGATTCGGATTGAGGCACAGCTTGTACCAACCCGAACATCTCAGACGTGGATGCCTGATAGAAGCGAATGCCCGGATTCACAAGGCGAATGGCTTCCAACAGGTTCAGCGCCCCCACACCAGTGATCTGCGCCGTCGTGATCGGTTGATCGAAGGAGACACCGACGAAACTCTGCGCGGCAAGATTGTAGACCTCGTCCGGTTGAGCCTTCTGCAACAGGCGGATGGTACCCGCCAGGTCCGTCAGGTCGAACTCGACCAGGTGCAGGTTCTCGTGGCCCAGCACGCCCAGTTCCTGCAAGCGCCAGAAATTAACCGAACTGGTCCGGCGGTAGGTGCCGTAGACCTTGTAACCCTTGCCGAGCAGCAACTCGACGAGATAAGCCCCGTCCTGCCCAGTGATACCCGTAACCAGCGCACTCTTTTGCATTTGCCACTCCAAAATTCAAGCCTTATACACGGCCATAGGTGTCATCGAACCTGACAATATCGTCTTCGCCCAGATAGCTCCCCGACTGCACCTCGATGATCTCAAGAGGGATGGTGCCACGGTTTGCCAGACGATGGACATGGCCTACCGGTATGTAGGTACTTTGGTTCTCGTTCAATTGAAAAACCTGGTCTTCGCACGTCACTTCGGCTGTGCCGGATACGACGATCCAGTGCTCGGCACGGTGGTAATGCTTCTGCAAGCTAAGGGTTGCCTTAGGCTTGACCAAGATCCGCTTCACCTGAAAACGCGAGCCACTGTCGATACTGTCGTACCATCCCCAGGGCCTGTGGACACGCCGGTGAAGCCTCGACTCGCTGCGCGTATCGCGGCCTAGCGCCTCCACGATAGCCTTGACCCCTTGGCATTTCGCCTTGTCTGCAACCAATACGGCGTCAGGTGTCTCGACAATGACCATGTTATCCAGGCCCACTGCTGTCACCAGCCGATGGGAGGCGTACACCAGTGTGTCGTTGCTGGAGTCGAGGATAACGTCACCGTGAGTGCTGTTATGATTGGCATCCTTGTCACCGGACCGCCAAACCGCATCCCATGCCCCAAGGTCGGACCAGCCAGCATCCATCGCCAGCATTTTCAGCTCCAACCCTTCCAAAGGTGAACGCGTGCAATGCTCGATTACTGCATAATCGATGGACTCCGCCGGAATGGCCTCAAAGGCTTGTACCTGCGGCCGCACGAAACCATTGTCGGCAGTTCGTTCAGCCCAGGACTTCTCGGTAGCCTCGAGGATATCGCTACGATAATGCCCCAGAGCACGTAGCCATACCGATGCGCGCAAGATGAAGATGCCGCTGTTCCAGTAATAGCTACCAGCCGCCAAGTATCGTTCGGCAGTGGCCAGGTCCGGTTTTTCAACGAATGAATCGACGTTTTTGACTTCGGTCGCATCCGTTGAATGAATGTACCCATACCCGGTTTCCGGGCGGTCTGGCTGAATACCGAGGGTGACAATCGCACCTTGGCTGGCCGCTTCTACCGCCTTTTCCACCACTTTGGTGAAAGTCCCTACATCATGAATGGTCTGGTCCGCAGGAATGACCACCAGCACCGGATCAGCCCCGGGCTCGACCGAATCCCGAGCATGCAGTGCTGCCAGTGTCAAAGCCGGCGCGGTGTTACGACCTGCCGGCTCGAGAATAAGCGCGCCCTGCTCGACCTTGATCTCACGCAGTTGATCCAGGCACAAAAAACGATGCTCATCATTGGCGACAATACACGGTGCCAACAATTTGCAACCTGGCGGCTGGACCTTCATCAACCGATCAATAGCCTGCTGAAACAGGGTTTCACGACCGAAGATAGCCAGGAATTGCTTCGGATAGAGCGTCCGACTGAGTGGCCAGAGACGCGTCCCCGAACCCCCGGACATGATTACCGGGAGAATATTCATACGCGCCAGATTCCGCGGGTATCAACTATTTTCCGGCCCTGCAGCGCTTGTACCGGGACCTCCTTGAACGGCTTGTGATCCACCAGCAGCAACAGGATATCTGCCCGCTCGATTGCCTGGCTCACGGAGCACAGTTCCGCCGCTTCCAATGCGTTAGGCAGTGCCTTGATGTTCGGCTCGACCACAATCACTTTGCCAGCATGGCGCTTGCCGACTTCTTTGGTAATCTCCAGTGCCGGGCTCTCGCGCAAGTCGTCGATATCCGGTTTGAAAGCCAGGCCAAAGCACGCGACGACGACATCCTTGGCGGTTTTGCCGGGATTCTCGCTCAGATGCTCACCGATGGCAGCATGGAGCTTGTCGATAACCCAGGCTGGTTTGGAGTCGTTAACTTCCCGGGCTGTGCGGATGATTCGCGCCTGTTCTGGGGCGGAGTCAACGATGAACCACGGATCGACTGCGATGCAATGCCCGCCTACGCCTGGGCCAGGCTGGAGGATGTTTACACGCGGATGACGGTTGGCCAGCTGAATCAGTTCCCAGACATCGACCTTGAGCTCTTCGCAGATGATCGACAGTTCGTTGGCAAAGGCGATGTTGACATCCCGGAAGCTGTTCTCGGTCAACTTGCACATTTCGGCTGTACGGGCAGTGGTCAGTACACACTCCCCTTCCACAAACGTCTTGTACAGGGCACGTGCAGCCAGCGAGCATCGCTCGGTCATGCCACCAATGACCCGGTCATTTTGTACCAGCTCTCGCAGAACATGGCCAGGAAGCACTCGCTCCGGGCAATGCGCAACGCGAATGTCAGACCCTTCGCCGGACTGCTGCGGGAAGCTGAGGTCAGGGCGGGCCTCGGCGAGCCACGCGGCCATCTGTTCAGTGGCCCCCACCGGAGAGGTGGACTCCAGAATGACCAGATCGCCAGCCTTGAGCACGGGCGCAATCGCTTCACTTGCCGACTTGATGTAACTGAGGTCCGGCTTGAAGCCTTCCTTGAAAGGTGTCGGCACTGCAATGAGAAACGCATCTGCAGGCTCCGGCTTGGTACTGGCTCGCAAGTACCCCTCTGTCACCGCAGCATGCACGACCATATCCAGATCGGGCTCGACGATATGGATTTGACCACGATTGATGGTATCAACGCAGTGCTGGTTGACATCGATGCCAATGACTTCAATTTTGCGAGAGGCAAATACTGCGGCGGTAGGAAGGCCGATATAACCCAACCCAACGACGGATACCTTGGAAATACTCATAGCACTACCTTGTTTTGAAATTGGCAAGAACTTCAATGATACGGGCACACGCCTGCCCGTCTCCATATGGGTTGTGAGCAATGCTCATGCACTGGTAGGCGTCCTGATTTCCGAGCAATTCTTCAACATTGTCGATGATCGCCTGCAGGTCTGTTCCCACCAGTCGCACAGTCCCGGCCTTCACCGCCTCAGGGCGCTCCGTCGTGTCACGCATGACCAGAACGGGCTTGCCCAGGGAAGGCGCTTCTTCTTGTACTCCCCCTGAATCGGTAAGAATCAGATAGGAACGATTCATGAGATAGACGAAGGGCAAATAG
This sequence comes from Pseudomonas sp. NBRC 111123, assembly GCF_001320205.1. Classification (NCBI taxonomy): domain Bacteria; kingdom Pseudomonadati; phylum Pseudomonadota; class Gammaproteobacteria; order Pseudomonadales; family Pseudomonadaceae; genus Pseudomonas; species Pseudomonas sp. NBRC 111123. The sequence continues at coordinate 191,462 of NZ_BCAZ01000001.1, read as the reverse complement.
TCCAGCGGCTCGATCAAGTGAATGTTCTTGACGTTTTTAAGCAAGCGATTGACCGGCTCACGCACATTGGGATTCAGATGCACGGGATAGACAATTTCCACATCTGAACAGTCATTGGCAATTTGCACCAATGCCTGGCAGATCCTTTCGAATCCATCACCGAAGCTTTCACGACGATGCCCAGTGACAAGCACCAGTCGCCGGGAGGGGTCGAGGTAGGAGAACTGGTCCGCAAGGGCGCTCGCCAAATCGGGTCGCTGCAACTTGCGAACGACTTCGAGCAAGGCATCAATAACCGTATTGCCGGTGACATGTATCTGCCCCTCCGGCACCCCTTCAGCCAGGAGATTGGACTGCGACTGGCTGGTAGGAGCAAAGTGCAAATGGGCCAATGCCCCCGTCAGCTTGCGATTGGCTTCTTCGGGCCATGGGGAGTAAAGATTACCCGTTCGCAGCCCTGCTTCCACATGCCCAACGGGTATCTGCTGATAGTAGGCTGCCAGCGACGCAGCAAAAGTTGTTGCCGTATCGCCGTGAACAAGCACGATATCCGGCTTGAATTCAGCTAGCACGACCTTCAACTTTTGCAGAATCGCCACGGTCACGTCGGTAAGGTCCTGCCCCGGCCGCATGATTTCGAGATCGTAATCGGGAGTAAGCTCGAACAGGTCAAGCACCTGATCCAGCATCTGCCGATGCTGACCGGTCACGCAGATTTTCGCCTCGAAGCGGTCATCAGCCTGCAACCCCAAAGCCAACGAAGCCATTTTGATTGCTTCGGGTCGAGTACCAAATACGCTTAATACTTTGAGCGCCATGCAACTACCATTTTTAAATAGAATGAATTTCGACAATTGGCGTGAGCGTTAGCAACACCGGATCAAAAAGCCAGGTAAAATCGGGATTTACCACAAGACCTCGCCAACCCACACCGAACCCACCGACTCTAAAAACTTTTTCCCTGCGCATGAAACAACTTAACTTGCATAAAGCTCGAGCGGTACCCATTAGCCGAAGGCATTTACCGCAGCATCAAGTTGGCAATTCCAATGATGAGACCGCCCCACTGCCCGGTACACGACCTGGAAACGCCACCTTATTCGAATTTGACAGCCGCCTCAAATCCATCTGATCGGCGCTACGCATTCCACTTCCCTGGCCCGGCACCTGCTGGCCAGCCAGGAACGCGCGGCGCCACAATCATAGGCTCTTCAGCTGTGACACACCATAAGAGTTTTCAGCCGGTACCAGCCTATAAGCAATCAAAACAATATCACTCTCTTGCAACCTTAACCTGCACCTCTGGCGACACCACATTTACCTGGCGCGATAGGTTCTCTGGCAAAACGGGCGCTACCCCACCCCTAACCTCGACTACCTGCAAACGGCGCAGATGCTTTTTGAACGCCGTACGCACGAGCGCGGCGACGACACCTAGCAGCAGTCCAGCGATTGTTGCAGCCATGACAATCAACGCTTTGCGCGGCTTCAGTGGCTTGGCGGCAGCTACCGCCCGCTGGTCGATACTCACCAACTGCAAGCCTTGCAATTGGGTATCAATAGATTTCAAGCGTTCCCGCTCAATCCGCAGTGCTTCAACACCCTCCAGGAAAGCCTGATCATTGGCCCGGGCCTTGATAGCCTCGACACTGCGGTTATTGGAAAGCAGCACAAGCTCTTTACGAATCTGGCCAATTCTTGGCTCTATAAAATCATCAGAGGCACGCTTACGCAGGGCCGTACGCTCAGCTTCGAGCACCTCAGTCCCCATAAAGTAAAGCGGAACCGGCCTGCCGTTTACTTCAGTGCGAATGATGTTGCCATTGCCCGAATTCTCATCAGCCATCTGCGATGGTGTCGATGGTTTTTTCAACCCCAGGCTACGGGCAATAGCAATCGCCTCATCGAGCTCTGTCAAGCGCGCCTCACGCTGCAACTTCAACTGCACCCGCAATGCCTTGAGCTCGTCACCCAGTTGCGCCCGCTTGATGGCGTCATCTTCTTCAAGGCGCGCGATACGCCCTTCGTTCCCTGCACGATATTCAGTGAGTGCCGAGTTCAGTTTCGCATCTACTTCGGCCAGGCGGTTTGCAAGGATAATCTGCATATCCTTTGAAAGCTGGACACGCTCCCGTTCCATCGCATAATCAACGAAGTCATTAAGGACAGCCGCCCCATTGATATCTTGCCCGTATCGCATTTTCAAGCCGATGAAGTCACTTAACAGATTGGCCTTCTTCGGATCCGATTGAACTACACTAAGCGCAGTATTGTTGAAATCCTGAAATGCCTGCTCAAAACTCTGCCCCTCATTTCGGAAGGCCTCGACAAGTTCTGGCCTGGAACGAAAATATTCCAGCCGCGCGCTGTAGGAATCCAACCGTGCGCCCACTCTCCTCAGCGCTTCTGCTGGAGGAAGGGAGTAGATTTTAGATCGGTTCAATGCGTCCAGCTGATTGATCTCAACAGGCCGCAAGGTAGTGGAGGCTTCATATTCAGAGGGCGTCAGATAGGCAATCGCGACGCCAAAAATCGCAAAGACCGCGCCTACGAGAGCGACAAACGCGCGCCTGCGCCAGATAGCCCGGAGAAGATCGAAGAGGTCTACTTCACCAGTAGCGGCCATGTAGGGGCCGCGAGGATCAATGTTCACTGTGTTTGCCTGCCTGCTAGCGGTGGTGACACCCAAGACAGGCAGGGTCGGCAAGCGCTTCGTGCACCTTCTTCCAGCTATCCATGTCATCGGCGTAGAAGGTGCATTGTTGCACCTTCCGAACCTGACAACAACGCTTGTCGACCAACCTCAGAAAGCAAAGCTCCTTCAAATGCTGCTTCGCCGCCTCAGCCACAGGTCACGACCCAAGGCGGCACATACCCCCAGTGCCACACCGGCCAACACTGCAAGCGCCATGATCATCGCCTTGCGCGGCCTGATCGGTTTGTCTGGCGGGGAAACCGCTCCATCCTGTTGATACATCGCGACCAGCGAGGGGTCGATCTTCAGGTTGCGTAGAAAATTCAGCCGTTCCTGCCGCTCACGGAGATTTGGAATGTACGGATCATTCGATGGACGGGATTCAAGGTTAGCTATTTCCGCCTCCAGCGCCTTTGTGCCACGCATGTAGGTGAGAGATCCCCCCATACCGGCGGACACTTCACTCGACAACGTATTGGAGATGATTGGCGGCTTTTCCAGACCTATCGACTTAGCAATCCGCAACGCCTCGCCGAGCTGGGCAATCTGGTCTGCACGCTGATTACCCGCACTGGCACGCGAGGCCCGAATTTGTTGCTCAAGGTTATCCGCCATGATCGATATGTCACTACGTGTACCACCAAGCAGCTCGTCTTTCGCCCGGTCCGCAGCCATTTCCGCGTAATTCGAGACCCAGACCGCTGCAAGTCGCGGATCCTCGACACTTGCGGTAATGACATATCGATCAGACATATCCTTGGATGCCTGAGCAACGCCGAGCATGCCATTGAACTTGGCATACAAGTCATCACGCGAACCCTTGCGAGCATCTTCCGTCAAGGTTGGCAGGAAGGCGTTTCGGAAAAACTTGTCACGTACCGCCTCCGACTGAAGCGACCTGAGATAAACGCTGTACACATCCTTTGCGCTTAATGCCGGGAGCCCCGTACCTTCTCCACGACCGAAATTGAGCTGCGCAATCTCATTCTGGGTGGGCGGCCGGATGTAGAGTTTCGCCTCATACACAGGCGCAGCAAGCATTACATAAGCCAACCCAACGCCAATAACCGGTATCGCAACCAGCGCCATCCAAACCCTTTGCCGCCAAATCCCCTGCACAAGCTCAACCAGGTCAATCTCATCACCACCACTCAGGCGCTCGCGTTCATTGCGCATTTAGTCTTTTTTTCCTTGGGTCCGTCTGATTGCGTCAACAGAGGGGCCTCCTCCAGGCCATGAGACCCTCCCCCCCTTCTCGGGTCAAGCGTAGCGGCAATTTGCCAACCTGCTTGCGATCCTTCAATCACTTCGCATTAATCGGTAGTAGAGAGACCTTACCGATAGAAGTTCCTCACGTTTTGCCAGACTCCGCGATTCCCGCCCAACGGTCATTCTGCAATTGTGACGCTTACCTCATTTCCCGCCTGCGCGAACGTTTCGCGAAGCACGCGTGCCAGCGCTTGCTTCGCCCGCCCCTCTCCATGCACCAAAACCACCTGCCGTGCATGACAACCCTGCGCAAATCTCACCAGCCCCGCCTGATCCGCATGCCCTGAATAGCCGCCAAGCGAAGCCACCTTGGCCCGGATCTCATACAGCTCACCATCCAGATCAATCTGCACAAACCCTTCCGCCCCTTCGCTAGCCTGGATCACAGCTCCCGGAGTGCCCTTGGCCTGATAACCAACAAACACCACCTCATGCCGCGGGTCCGGCAGCATCGCCTTGAGATAGCCGACAATCCGCCCTCCAGAGCACATACCATTACCAGCAATGACAATAGCCGGCCGCCCCGTGCTTTTCAGGTAATTCACCACCTGCCGGTGGCGGGCGTGCGTATCGACGCACACCAGCTGACCAAACCCCAAGGGATCGCGCCCCTGGCTCACCCGCGCATTGGCCTCGTCATTCCAGTAGTCATGCAACTGCCGGTATGCACCCGTTATACGCTGAGCCAGCGGCGAGTCGAGAATAATGGGTAGCTGCGACCATGCATAGGTGTCTTCGCCCTGCACGACAGGGGGATCACCAAGCAATTTCTTACGGTGAAGGATATCTTCGAGTTCGAACAGCAACTCCTGAGTGCGGCCCAGGCTGAATGCGGGAATGAGGATGGTGCCGCGATCCTGCAGCGCGCGATCGATGACCCGCTCGAGCTGCTGCTGGCGATCACTGCGATCCGGATGAAGGCGGTCACCGTAGGTGCTTTCCAGCACCAGTACATCTGCCCGCTCCGGCGGCTGTACCTGGCACAGCAGTGGATTACCTTCGTGACCAAGATCACCGGAGAAAACGATACGCTGATCGATGCCCGCCACCTGGACATCACACTCCACATAAGCGGAGCCCAGCAAATGCCCAGCACGCTGCAAGCGGATCATGCACTTGAGTTCGGTTTTTTCGACTACTGAGTACCAATGCCCAAAGGGAACGGGCACAACGAGGCCATCGATAATCTCAAGGTATCGCGCCACCTGAGCAGGCTCGCTGCTAATGGTCAGCTTGTAGGCATCTTCCAGGACAAGCGGCAGCAACTTTGCCGATGGTTCACTGCAAAGGATCGGGCCTCGATAACCCGCAGCGAGCAGTGCCGGGATTCGCCCGACATGGTCGATATGCACGTGCGTGATCACCAGGGCCTGGATACCCTGAACTGCAAAATCGGGAGGCAGCAAGCCCTCTCCCGGAGGCGCCTCGGCGCCCTGCTCCAGGCCGCAATCAATTAGCAGGCTTGTAGTTGAATCCAGATGAAGCTGGTGACAGGACCCGGTTACGCTGCGGGTGCCGCCGTGATGGGAAATACTGGGAAATTGCATAGTGCTGCACGCTCGCCCGGGCTGCTGAATGAATGCCTATTACTCCATTTCACCGACTGCGTGCATAGGTGAAGCCTTCCTACAAAGCTGTAGGCGCCTTCATCAATTGCTATTAAGCACCGCCTGGCGTGCCGATGCGCGAATCTTGCGCTTGCTACGCTGCACGCCATAAGCACCAAGTAGCGGACCAACAGCCAACCCCACCACCAGCGCCGCCAGCACTGGCACCGCCACCGGCAAGGCCGGAGCCGACCATCCGAAAAGTACCAGCGATACGGCCTGCTGATTCTCCAGCACGAAGAACAGCACTACAGCCGCCAGCAGCAGCACGAACAACGCCGCCAGGGCGCGCTTCAGGTTACGCATCAGACTGCTCCTTCTGACTCAAGTGTGCTCGTGCTCTTCTTCATTGACCCGATCACGCAGCTCTTTGCCTGGTTTGAAATGCGGCACGAACTTGCCTTCGAGCTCCACCGACTGGCCGGTCTTGGGATTGCGACCTACCCGCGGAGCGCGGTAGTGCAAGGAAAAGCTGCCGAAACCGCGGATCTCGATGCGATCTCCGGTGGCCAGGCACTGGGACATCTGTTCAAGCATGGTCTTGATGGCCAACTCCACGTCCTTGGACGAGAGCAGCCCCTGATGGGTGACAATACGTTCGATCAGCTCCGACTTCGTCATATTTTTCCCTTCGTTATCAAGCAGCTAGATCATTGCTTAATCAGGTTGTAGCACGCTCGGAAGGATTTGAACAGGGTGGTTCTTGACTTAATAAAAAAATTCAAGAAGGGATTGTTAAGAAATAAGAGCCGGAAGCCGGCCCCAAGGCATGGCACCGCCTTTTATCGCAGGTGCCCGCCATGTCACAAACCCGCAAGCTAGTTGGCGTATACATAAAAGTCGCCACCGCGACGCACCTAAGTCTTGTAGGATTTGTCATAATCGCGAGTAGGACGCATCTGCTTTGATCTGACCTAAAGCAGATTGCAAATTGCTTAATTACCTTGCTCGTTGAGTCGTACTCACAAGGACTGTTTATGCGAACAATCCCCCTTTCGCTCGCCCTGGCGACTCTGGTAACCGCCACTGGCACCTTTGCTCAATCCGTCCGCCAATCCTGGGACAATGAACCGTCCGAGTTTCTAGGCGTTCCTTTTCAGGGCGATTTCAAAGCCCAGGTCCCTGAATGCCCCGACAGCAACGGCAGCTCACGCCAGCCAACACTGTGCCGCACCAGCACCGCGGACCCTGACCGCTATGAGATTCATGGGCTGCCATACCTTCCGATCAGTTCGGGGTATCAGCTTTTCGCAGCCCTGAAAGATGGCGCAATCAGCCAACTGATGTTGACCGGTAACTCCAACAGCCTCGAACTGGTCGATGACTTCTTGACCGATACCCTCGGGCAACCTGGCTCAAGCTTGAGCCGTCGAATCCAGCTAAGCTCGGGCGCATCTTATGAAATGAAGACCATCTCATGGGAAGGCAAACGAGTTGCAGTACATTTCCAGCGAAACGAAAGCGACCTGAGTCGCTACACCGTGACGTTCACTCCCTCGGCAGCGGACCTCAAAACACTGGGAATGAACTCAGCAGCCGGAACCCCACCGGGACAATCGTCCGTTCGCTGACCTGAGGTGAGAGCGGGCTTCGCGTACGCTCACAGCGGCTCGACGCCTGCCCCTCCCACAGAAACTGTAAGACTCAACTGTAATCGCAGGCAAAAAAAAGGGTGGCCCGAAGGCCACCCTTTTTTTACCGATCAAACAGAACTCAGTTCTGCTTGGCCATTGCTTCGCGCAGCAGCGCAGCCATGGTGGTGTCGGCAGCCGCTTCCGGAGCGTTTTTCAGGCTCTGGATGGCTTCACGCTCTTCAGCGTCGTCTTTCGATTTGATCGACAGGCTGATGACGCGCGATTTGCGGTCAACGCTGATGATCTTGGCTTCGATCTCTTCGCCTTCCTTCAGGACGTTACGCGCGTCTTCAACGCGGTCACGGCTGATTTCGGAAGCTTTCAGAGTGGCTTCGATGTCGTCGGCCAGGGTGATGATGGCGCCTTTGGCGTCAACTTCTTTCACGATGCCCTTGACGATAGCGCCCTTGTCGTTGACAGCAACGAAGTTGGAGAACGGATCGTCTTCCAGCTGCTTGATGCCCAGGGAGATGCGCTCGCGCTCTGGGTCAACCGACAGGATGACGGTTTCCAGCTCGTCGCCCTTCTTGAAACGACGTACGGCTTCTTCGCCGGTTTCGTTCCAGGAGATGTCGGACAGGTGAACCAGGCCGTCGATGCCGCCGTCCAGACCAATGAAGATACCGAAGTCGGTGATCGACTTGATGGTACCGGTGATCTTGTCACCCTTGTTGAACTGGCCGGAGAAGTCTTCCCATGGGTTGGACTTGCACTGCTTGATGCCCAGGGAAATACGACGACGCTCTTCGTCGATGTCCAGAACCATGACTTCCACTTCGTCGCCAACCTGAACGACTTTCGACGGGTGGATGTTCTTGTTGGTCCAGTCCATTTCGGAAACGTGTACCAGACCTTCAACGCCTTCTTCCAGCTCAGCGAAGCAGCCGTAGTCGGTCAGGTTGGTAACGCGAGCCTGTACACGAGTACCTTCTGGGTAACGTGCAGTGATAGCTACCCACGGATCTTCGCCCATCTGCTTCAGACCCAGGGAAACGCGGTTGCGCTCACGGTCGAACTTCAGAACGCGTACGTCGACTTCGTCGCCAACGTTAACGATTTCCGATGGGTGCTTGATGCGCTTCCAAGCCATGTCGGTGATGTGCAGCAGGCCGTCGATACCGCCCAGGTCCACGAATGCGCCGTAGTCGGTGAGGTTCTTGACGATACCTTTGACTTGCTGGCCTTCCTGCAGGGTTTCCAGCAGGGCTTCGCGCTCGGCGGAGTTCTCGGCTTCCAGCACGCTGCGACGGGAAACGACAACGTTGTTGCGCTTCTGGTCCAGCTTGATGACCTTGAATTCCAGCTCTTTGCCTTCCAGGTGGGTGGTGTCGCGCACTGGGCGGACATCAACCAGGGAGCCCGGCAGGAACGCACGGATGCCGTTAACGTCGACAGTGAAGCCGCCCTTAACCTTACCGTTGATAACGCCCTTGACCACTTCTTCGGCGGCGAAAGCTGCTTCCAGAACAATCCAGCACTCGGCGCGCTTGGCTTTTTCACGGGACAGTTTGGTTTCGCCAAAGCCGTCTTCGACCGCGTCCAGCGCAACGTGAACTTCGTCACCGACCTTGATGGTCAGCTCGCCAGCTTCGTTGTAGAACTGCTCGAGCGGGATGACGCCCTCGGACTTCAGGCCAGCGTGTACGGTAACCCAGTCGCCGTCGATGTCGACAACGATACCGGAGATGATGGCACCCGGCTGAAGATTGAGGGTTTTCAGGCTTTCTTCAAAGAGTTCTGCAAAGCTTTCGCTCATTTTAATTCCTGTAGATTCGGGCGAAACAGACGCCCCTCGCCACATTCCAGACAATGTGGGTTTGTTTTAAGTAAAGGAAAGCCGGCAGGACGTTGACTGGTGCCCCTGCCTGCTCTCCTGGCTATCAGACCAAGTCGCGCTGGGCGAGCTCGCTCCTGATACGTTGCAGCACCTGCTCGATGGACAACTCGGTAGAGTCCAGCTGAATGGCATCGGCCGCTGGTTTCAGCGGGGCCACTGCACGCTGGGTATCACGCTCATCGCGCGCACGAATCTCATCTAGCAGACTCGACAGACTAACATCTTCACCCTTGCCCTTCAACTGCAGGTAGCGGCGACGGGCACGCTCCTCGGCGCTGGCGGTGAGGAAGACCTTCAGCGGCGCGTCCGGGAACACCACGGTACCCATGTCGCGGCCGTCGGCAATCAGGCCTGGCGCTTCACGGAAGGCGCGCTGACGTTGCAGCAATGCTTCACGCACCGCCGGCAGCGAGGCCACCATCGACGCACCGGCGCCGACCGTCTCGGTACGAATGACGTTACTGACGTCCTCGCCCTCGAGGATGATTTGCTGAAGCTTACCCGGCTCGGCGGCGATGAACTGCACATCCAGATGGGCGGCCAGGGCCTTGAGCAGCTCTTCGTTGGTCAGATCGACCCCGTGGTTGCTGGCATTGAACGCCAGCAAACGGTAAAGCGCGCCGGAATCCAGCAGCTTCCAGCCCAGCTCGCGAGCGAGGATGCCGGCAACGGTACCCTTGCCCGAGCCGCTTGGGCCGTCGATGGTGATGACCGGTGCTTGCGAATTCACGACTTGCCCTCTTCGGCGACACGGATACCGACATCGGCGCACAGCTTGAGGAAGTTCGGGAACGAAGTGGCGACGTTGGCGCAGTCATGGATGCGGATCGGCGCGCTGGCACGCAGCGAAGCAACGCTGAAGGCCATGGCGATACGGTGGTCACCATGACCGTGCACTTCGCCACCGCCGATCTGGCCGCCCTCGATGATGATGCCATCCGGAGTCGGCTCGCACTTGATACCCAGGGTGATCAGGCCATCAGCCATCACCTGAATACGGTCGGATTCCTTAACCCGCAGCTCTTCGGCACCGCGCAGCACGGTACGCCCTTCGGCGCAGGCGGCCGCCACGAACAGGACCGGGAACTCGTCGATGGCCAGTGGCACCAGTTCTTCAGGGATGTCGATGCCCTTGAGCTTGGCGCCCCGCACACGCAAGTCAGCCACTGGCTCGCCGCCGACTTCACGCTGGTTTTCCAGGGTGATGTCGCCGCCCATCAGGCGCAGGATGTCGATGACGCCGGTACGGGTCGGGTTAATGCCGACGTGCTCGAGCACCAGCTCGGAGCCTTCGGCGATCGATGCAGCAACCAGGAAGAACGCAGCCGAAGAGATGTCCGCCGGCACTTCGATGCGGGTGGCGGTGAGCTTGCCACCAGACTGCAGCGAAGCGACCGGGCCGTTGCTTTCGACCGAGTAGCCGAAGCCACGCAGCATGCGCTCGGTGTGGTCACGGGTCGGCGCCGGCTCGGTGACGGTGGTCTTACCTTCAGCGTACAGGCCCGCCAGCAGCAGGCAGGACTTGACCTGGGCACTGGCCATCGGCAGCGTGTAAGTCAGCGCTTTCAGCTTGCTACCACCGCGAATGGTCAGCGGCGGACGGCCGTCCGGGCCAGTCTCCACCACGGCACCCATTTCGCGCAGCGGGTTGGCCACACGGTTCATCGGGCGCTTGGACAGCGAGGCGTCGCCGGTCATGGTGACATCGAACGGCTGGCCAGCCAGCAGGCCGGAGAGCAGGCGCATCGAAGTGCCAGAGTTGCCGACATACAGCGGGCCTGGTGGCGGCTTGAGGCCGTGCAGGCCGACGCCATGAATGGTCACGCGGCCGTGGTTCGGGCCCTCGATGACCACACCCATGTCACGGAATGCCTGCAGGGTCGCCAGGGCATCCTCGCCCTCGAGGAAACCTTCGACTTCGGTCGTGCCTTCGGCCAGCGAGCCGAGCATGATCGAGCGGTGGGAAATCGACTTGTCGCCCGGTACGCGGATTCGCCCGGTCAGGCGGCCACCCGGTTGGGCCAGGAAAATCAGATCGTTGGCGTTCATAGCGTCCACATAGGCCCGGCGGGCCAGGATTTTACTGAAATGCTCGCGGGCAACCCGTGCACGGGTGAAAACACCCAGCAGCTGGTGCCCGTCCCCAGCATCGACCGCGTCGCGCAAGGCGTCGAGGTCGCTGCGAAATGTGTCGAGGGTGCGCAGGACAGCCTCGCGGTTGGCGAGAAAGATGTCGTGCCACATGGTCGGGTCGCTACCGGCGATTCGCGTGAAATCGCGGAAACCTCCCGCAGCGTACCGGAAGATGTCGAGGTTTTCATTGCGTTTGGCCAACGAATCGACCAGACCGAAGGCCAGCAGGTGCGGCAGATGGCTGGTGGCGGCCAGCACTTCGTCATGGCGCTCCACCGGCATGTGCTCGACATCGGCATCCAGCGCGCGCCACAGGCGATCGACCAGGGCCAGGGCGGCCGGGTCGGTTTCCTCCAGTGGCGTGAGGATGACTTTGTGACGACGGAACAGGGTGGCATTGGCGGCCTCAACCCCACTCTGCTCGGAGCCGGCGATCGGGTGGCCGGGAACGAAGCGCGGCAGGCGTTCGCCGAAGACGGCACGCGCCTCACGCACGACATTGCCCTTGGCACTACCGACGTCGGTGATGATCGCGTCACCGAGGTCGAGCTGAGCCAGGCGGGCCAGGACCTTTTCCATAGCAAGGATAGGCACGGCGAGCTGAATGACATCGGCGCCGACACAAGCGGCGGCGAGGTCGGCTTCGCAGCGATCGACCACGCCCAGGTCCACTGCCAGCTTGCGCGACGGGGCATCGAGGTCGACACCGACCACTTCGCGGCACAGGCCGCTTTCACGCAACCCTTTGGCAAAGGAGCCGCCGATCAGGCCGAGACCGACCACGACCAGGCGATCGATGATTGGCGCGGGTTTGGTTTTTGCTGCATTTACCACTGTTGCGAACCCTGTTCTGAAATCTAGGCAGTCCGGGAGGCCCATTGGGGCTGCATTGCAGCCCATCGCGACACAAGGCCGCTCCTACAGGGGCCAGTACAGTTTCGAGGCCTGCACAATACCTGTAGGAGCGGCCTTGTGTCGCGATGGGGCGCGATGCGGCCCCAACCCTCTCAAATCAAAGCACTGCCTTTGGATAGGAACCCAGCACCTTGAGCGCCACAGCCTCCTGGCTGATCTTCTCCAGCACCGCCTTGATCAGCGGGTCGCGGTGGTGGCCAACGAAGTCGATGAAGAACACGTAGGTCCACTTACCACTACGCGACGGGCGGGTTTCGATACGGGTCAGGTCGATACCGTTCTCGTGGAACGGCACCAGCAGCTCGTGCAACGCACCTGGCTTGTTGCTCATCGAAACAATGATCGAGGTCTTGTCATCGCCGGTCGGCGGCACTTCCTGCTGACCGATCATCAGGAAGCGCGTGGAGTTGTCCGGGCGGTCTTCGATCTTTTCAGCCAGGCGGGTCAGGCCATACAGGTTGGCCGCCATGTCGCCAGCGATCGCCGCCGAGTTCCACTCGCCCTTGACCCGCTTGGCCGCCTCGGCATTGCTCGAAACAGCAACGCGTTCAACGTTCGGGTAGTGCGCGTCCAGCCACTTGCGGCACTGGGCCAGGGACTGGGCGTGGGAGTAGATGCGGGTGATGCTGTTGGTCTTTGTGCTCTCACCCACCAGCAAGTGATGGTGGATGCGCAGCTCGACTTCGCCACAGATCACCATGTCGTGCTCGAGGAAGCTGTCCAGGGTATGACTGACCGCACCCTCGGTGGAGTTTTCCACCGGCACCACGCCGAAATTGACGGCACCGGCCGCCACTTCACGGAACACTTCATCGATGGCCGCCATAGGGCGGCTGACCACGGCATGACCGAAGTGCTTCATGGCCGCAGCCTGGGTGAAGGTACCCTCAGGGCCGAGGTAGGCAACCTTGAGCGGCTCTTCCAGGGCCAGGCAGGACGACATGATTTCGCGGAACAGCCGCGCCATCTCTTCGTTGCCCAGCGGCCCCTTGTTGCGCTCCATCACGCGCTTGAGCACGGCGGCTTCACGCTCAGGGCGGTAGAACACCGGCTTTTCGCCCTCAGCCAGGGAGGCGGTCTTGACCCGCGCCACTTCTTCAGCGCAACGGGCGCGATCGCTGATCAGCTCGAGGATCTTCTCGTCGAGGCTGTCGATGCGTACGCGCAGGGCTTTGAGTTCCTGTTCGGACATCAGCCGTGCTCCTTCTCGAATTCAGCCATGTAAGCCACCAGGCTTTCTACCGCTTCCAGGCCCAGGGCGTTGTAGATCGAGGCGCGCATGCCGCCGACCGAACGGTGGCCCTTGAGGTTGAGCAGGCCACGGGCGTCGGCACCGGCCAGGAAGGCCTTGTCCAGGCGCTCGTCAGCCAGGCGGAATGGCACGTTCATCCACGAACGGGCGTTGGGGCTGATCGGGTTGGTGTAGAACGCGCTGGCGTCGATGAAGCCGTACAGGCGGTCTTTCTTGGCGCGGTTGCGCTGCTCCATGGCCTCGACACCCCCCTGCTCCTTGAGCCACTCGAACACCAGGCCCGAGAGGTACCAGGAATAGGTGGCCGGGGTGTTGTACATCGAGCCGTTGTCAGCCGCGACCTTGTAGTCGAGCATGGTCGGGCAGCTGCTGCGCGCGCGGCCAAGCAGGTCTTCACGGACGATCACCACCACCAGGCCGCTCGGGCCGATGTTCTTCTGTGCGCCAGCGTAGATCATGCCGTACTGCGAAACGTCGATCGGGCGCGAGAGGATGTCGGAGGACATATCGACCACCAGCGGTACTTCGCCGGTCTCTGGAACCCAGTCGAACTGCAGGCCACCGATGGTCTCGTTGGACGCGTAGTGCACGTAGGCCGCGTTCTTGGTCAGCTTCCACTCGTTCTGGCCAGGAATGGCCAGATAGTCGTAGGGCTTGGCGCTGGCGGCGACATTGACGGTGCCGAAGCGGCGCGCTTCCTCGATGGCCTTTTTCGACCAGATGCCAGTTTCGACGTAGTCGGCCGTGCCGTTTTCCGGCAGCAGGTTCAGCGGAATTTCGGCGAATTGCTGGCTGGCACCACCCTGCAGGAACAGGACCTTGTAGTTGGAGGGGACGGACAGCAGGTCACGCAGGTCCTGCTCGGCCTTTTCGGCGATGGCCACGTAGTCGTCGCTGCGATGGCTCATTTCCATCACCGACAAGCCCTTGCCGTTCCAGTCCAGCATCTCGGCCTGGGCACGCTGCAACACAGCGTCAGGAAGCGCGGCAGGGCCTGCGCAGAAGTTAAAGGCTCGTTTGCTCACATCCACTCTCGCTCTAATAGATCTAAACAGCTAGTTCTGCGGGAACCCTGTGGGAGCGGGCTTGCCCGCGAACACCGGCAAAGCCGGTGCCATGCACCGCGGTGCCTCATTCGCGGGCAAGCCCGCTCCCACAGGGCCAGGCATTGCCCGGCCTAATCAGTCAAACGGGGCGACCTTGGTCGCCCCGCTCGGGTTTCACGCTTGCTTATTCCTGCGGAGCCTCTTCGGCGCCTGCAGCTTCATCATCCGGCGCATCCGCCTCGACGCCCTCCTCGTCCGTCTCGATCACATCATCGAGCTCGTCCTCGGATGGCTCCTGGATACGCTCCAGGCCAACCAGGGTTTCGTCTGTGGCCAGTTTGATCAGCGTAACACCCTGGGTGTTACGGCCCAGGCTCGACACTTCACCAACCCGCGTGCGCACCAGGGTACCCTGGTCGGAAATCAGCATGATCTCCTCGCCTTCCTGCACCTGGATGGCGCCGATCAGCAGGCCGTTGCGCCCCTTGGTACCCATGGCGATCACGCCCTGGCCGCCACGCCCGCGACGCGGGAACTTGGACAGCGGGGTACGCTTGCCGAAACCACGCTCGGAAGCGGTGAGGATCTGCGCACCGGACTCCGGAATCAGCATAGAAATGATCTGCTGACCCTTGCCCAACTTCATGCCGCGCACACCACGGGCGGTACGGCCCATTTCGCGGACCACGCTTTCGGCGAAGCGGATCACCTTGCCGGCGTCGGAGAACATCATGACCTCCTTGGCGCCGTCGGTGATCGCCGCGGCGATCAGGGTGTCGCCTTCCTTCAGCTTCAGGGCGATCAGGCCGCTGGAGCGTGGGCGGGCGAACTGAGCCAGCGGCGTCTTCTTGACGGTACCGGAAGCAGTCGCCATGAAGATATAGGCGCCGGTAGGCTCGGCCACCCACTCAGGGGTGTCGCCGTCTTCCTCGTCGATTTCTTCTGCTTCGACGATTTCGCCTTCGATGACACCGTCATCACCGTCTTCCAGCTCTTCTTCAGGGTCGGCGTTCTGCTGCAGGGCCTCAAGGTCGACCTGCAGCATGGCGGTGATGCGCTCACCTTCCTCCAGCGGCAGCAGGTTGACCAGCGGGCGACCGCGGGCGGCGCGCGACGCTTCAGGGATGTCGTAGGTTTTCAGCCAGTACACCTTGCCCTTGCTGGAGAACAGCAGCAGGGTGGCATGGCTGTTGGCGACCAGCAGGTGCTCGATGTAGTCCTCGTCCTTCACGCCGGTTGCCGACTTGCCCTTGCCACCACGGCGCTGGGCCTGGTACGCGGACAACGGCTGGGTCTTGGCATAGCCGCCGTGGGAGATGGTCACCACGCGCTCTTCTTCCGGGATCATGTCGCCGTAGTTGAGGTCGTGACGGGCATCGAGGATTTCGGTACGACGCGCATCGCCGTACTCGGCACGGATCGCTTCCAGCTCCTCGCGGATCACTTCCATCAGGCGCTGGGCGCTGCTGAGGATGCGGATCAACTCGCCGATCTGCTCCAGAATCTCCTGGTACTCAGCCAGCAGCTTCTCGTGCTCCAGGCCAGTCAGGCGATGCAGGCGCAGGTCGAGGATGGCCTGGGCCTGTTCCGGCGACAGGTAATACTTGCCTTCACGCAGGCCGTACTGTTCTGGCAGGTCTTCAGGGCGGCAGGAATCGGCGCCAGCGCGCTCGACCATGACCTGTACGGCGCTGGATTCCCACGGCGTGGAAACCAGTGCCTCTTTGGCTTCGGACGGCGTCGGCGAGGCCTTGATCAGGGCGATGACCGGATCGATGTTGGACAGCGCGACCGCCTGGCCTTCAAGGATATGGCCACGCTCACGAGCCTTGCGCAGCTCGAACACGGTGCGGCGGGTCACCACTTCACGACGGTGACGGACGAACGCCTCGAGCAGGTCCTTGAGGTTGAGCAGGCGCGGACGACCGTCGACCAGGGCAACCACGTTGATACCGAACACGCTCTGCAGCTGGGTCTGCTGATAGAGGTTGTTGAGCACCACCTCCGGCACCTCGCCGCGGCGCAGCTCGATGACGATGCGCATGCCGTCCTTGTCGGACTCGTCGCGCAGCTCGGTGATGCCTTCGATCTTCTTCTCTTTGACCAGCTCGGCGATCTTTTCGATCAGGCGGGCCTTGTTCAGCTGGTACGGCAGCTCGGTGATGACGATCTGCTGGCGGCCACCGACCTTGTCGATGTCTTCGATCTCGGAGCGGGCGCGCATGTAGATGCGGCCACGGCCGGTACGGTAGGCCTCGATGATGCCCTGACGGCCATTGATGATGCCGGCAGTCGGGAAGTCCGGACCCGGGATGAACTGCATCAGCTCATCGATGGTGACGTCCGGGTTGTCGATCAGCGCCAGGCAACCGTCGATGACTTCACCGAGGTTGTGTGGCGGGATGTTGGTCGCCATGCCCACGGCGATACCGCTGGAACCGTTGACCAACAGGTTGGGGATGCGGGTCGGCATGACCGCCGGGATCTGCTCGGTGCCGTCGTAGTTGGGCACCCAGTCGACGGTTTCCTTGTGCAGGTCGGCCAGCAGCTCGTGGGCCAGCTTGGTCATGCGCACTTCGGTGTATCGCATGGCCGCAGCGTTGTCACCGTCGACCGAACCGAAGTTGCCCTGGCCGTCGACCAGCAGGTAACGCAGCGAGAACGGCTGGGCCATACGCACGATGGTGTCGTAGACCGCAGTGTCACCGTGCGGGTGGTACTTACCGATCACGTCACCGACCACACGGGCGGATTTCTTGTACGGCTTGTTCCAGTCGTTGCCCAGTTCGCTCATTGCATAGAGGACGCGGCGATGCACGGGCTTCAAGCCATCACGCGCATCGGGCAGCGCTCGCCCGACAATCACGCTCATCGCGTAGTCGAGGTAAGACTGTCTCAGTTCGTCTTCGATATTGACCGGGAGGATTTCTTTGGCCAGTTCGCCCATGAGAAGCCTGATTCCTTTTTCTGGTGAAACTTCGCAGCTCCATCAAGGGCCGAACGAAGCTCGCCGCCGCAGCGCATAGGGGTGCGACGACTTACGACAAATCAACGAGTTGTTGCATGGATTTGCGCAATGAAGGCCGCCTTCATGGGCGGTCTTGGAAACTGCCGAATGTTATCACAAAGGCAGGACAGTGGGGAGAGCTGGCACGGGGGCTCGCCATGAGTTTTGTGTCGCCTGTGAGGTCGAGCGCCGCGCGGGCGGCGCTCGACCTCACAGGCGCCGAAAATCCTCCGCCCTACACCCTGATCAATGCAACCGCTTGCGGCACATCAACTGGGCCAGTTTGGCGGTATCGGGCCGCTCGACAATGCCGCGCTCGGTGACGATCACGTCGATCAGGTCGGCCGGGGTCACGTCGAACACCGGGTTGAATGCGTCGACCTGCGGCGCAACGCGGGCTCCGGCGTAGTCCAGCAGCTCATCGGCTTCACGCTCTTCCAGCGGGATGTCCTCACCGGTGGCCAAATTGAGGTCGATGCTGGTGCTCGGCGCCACCACCATGAAGCGCACGCCATGGTGCATGGCACTGACGGCCAACTGGTAGGTCCCGATCTTGCTGGCCACATCGCCGTTGGCGGCAATACAGTCGGCGCCGACCACCACCCAGGTGATGCCTTTGGTCTTCATCAGGTGGGCCAGCGCCGAGTCGGCGCACAGGGTCACCGGGATACCTTCGCTGGCCAGTTCCCAGGCCGTCAGCCGCGAACCCTGCAACCAGGGGCGGGTCTCGCCGACATACACCCGCTCGACCATACCCTCCAGATAACCGGCGCGAATCACCCCAAGGGCCGTGCCGATACCACCGCTGGCCAGGGCGCCGGCATTGCCGTAGGTCAGCAAGGTCTGTGCGTTACCCTGATGGCGACGGATCAGATCGATGCCATGCTGAGCCATGGTCAGGTTGGCTTCGCGATCGCTTTCATGGATGGCAATCGCTTCGGCTTCCAGCGCTGCCAGCACGCCCTCTTCGCCACGCACACGCAGCAGACGCTCGCGCATGCGGTTCAGCGCCCAGAACAGGTTGGCCGCGGTGGGGCGCGCTTCGGCCAGGCTGATGAAGTCCTCTTCCAGGTCCATTTCCCAGTCGCCGCCCTCGGCCAGGCGCTCTTCCAGGGCCAGAACCAGGCCGTAGGCCGCGGCAATGCCAATGGCTGCGGCACCTCGCACGGCCATGTCACGGATCGCCGCCACCACCTGCGCGACATTGTCGCAGGTCAGCCAGCGCTCTTCCGACGGCAGCAGGCGCTGGTCGAGCAGGTGCAGGGCGCCGCCTTGCCAGCGCATCCCGGTCACCTTCTCCGCCGCCAAAAGTCGCTCGCGCATTGCCTCTCCCCGTCGTTCGGATATCAAAAGCCGGCGATTATAGCGACCCTCGGCCGCAGACGCTCGGGTATACTGCGCCCCATTTGAAGTGCAAGTTCCAGAGGATTGTTCAATGAGCAACGTCGATCACGCCGAAATCGCCAAGTTCGAAGCCTTGGCCCACCGCTGGTGGGACCGTGAAAGCGAGTTCAAGCCGCTGCACGACATCAACCCGCTGCGCGTCAACTGGATTGACGAGCGCGTCGGCCTGGCTGGCAAGAAAGTGCTGGACGTCGGCTGCGGCGGCGGCATCCTCAGCGAGGCCATGGCCTTGCGCGGCGCTACCGTCACCGGCATCGACATGGGTGAGGCGCCACTGGCCGTAGCCCAACTGCACCAACTGGAATCGGGCGTCGAGGTCGAGTACCGGCAGATCACCGCTGAAGCCTTGGCCGAGGAAATGCCCGAGCAGTTCGACGTGGTCACCTGCCTGGAGATGCTCGAGCACGTGCCCGACCCATCCTCGGTCATCCGCGCCTGCTACCGCATGGTCAAACCCGGCGGCCAGGTGTTCTTCTCGACCATCAACCGCAACCCCAAGGCCTACCTGCTGGCCATTGTCGGCGCCGAGTACATCCTCAAGATGCTGCCGCGCGGCACCCACGACTTCAAGAAATTCATCCGCCCGTCCGAGCTCGGCGCCTGGAGCCGCGTCGCCGGCCTAGAGGTCAAGGACATCATCGGCCTGACCTACAACCCGCTGACCAAGCACTACAAACTGAGCAGCGACGTTGACGTCAACTACATGATCCAGACCCTGCGCGAGGAATGAGCATGCGTTTGCGAGCGGTACTCTTCGACATGGACGGCACCCTGCTCGACACGGCGCCGGACTTCATCGCCATCTGCCAGGCCATGCTCGCCGAGCGCGGCCTGCCGGCGATCGATGACCAGCTGATCCGTGACGTGATCTCCGGCGGCGCCCGCGCCATGGTCGCTGCAACCTTTGCCATGAGCCCGGACGCCGAGGGCTTCGAAGCCCTGCGCCTGGAGTTCCTCGAGCGCTACCAGCGTGATTGCGCGGTGCACAGCAAACTGTTCGACGGCATGGGCGAACTGCTGGCCGACATCGAAAAGGGCAACCTGCTGTGGGGCGTGGTGACCAACAAGCCAGTGCGCTTCGCCGAGCCGATCATGCAGCAACTGGGCCTGGCCGAGCGCTCGGCCCTGCTCATCTGCCCGGACCACGTGAAGAACAGCAAGCCTGACCCGGAGCCACTGATCCTCGCCTGCAAGACCCTGGGCCTGGACCCGGCCAGCGTGCTGTTCGTCGGCGACGACCTGCGTGACATCGAATCCGGCCGTGACGCTGGCACCCGCACGGCAGCGGTGCGCTACGGTTATATTCATCCAGAGGACAACCCGAACAACTGGGGCGCCGATGTGGTGGTGGACCACCCGCTGGAACTGCGCAAGGTGATCGACAGCGCCCTGTGCGGCTGCTGAACACCGATTGACGCCCCGGACTACGCCCCTGTGGGAGCGGGTTTACCCGCGAAAGCGTCAGATCGGACAACACCGCCGCCTGATCGTACGCATTCGCGGGTAAACCCGCTCCCATAGGGGCCGGTGTCGCGCTTACGAACTCAAAGGACAGTACCATGTTCGACTACATCGCCCGCCCTGGCCTGCTCGCCGGCCGCGTCATCCTGGTCACCGGTGCCGGCCGCGGCATCGGCGCCGCCGCCGCCAAAGCCTATGCCGCACTGGGCGCCACCGTGCTGCTGCTGGGCAAGACCGAGGCCAACCTGAACGAGGTCTACGACCAGATCGAGGCCGCCGGCCACCCACAGCCCGTGGTAATCCCTTTCAACCTGGAAACCGCCCTGCCCCACCAGTACGACGAGCTGGCAGTGATGATCGAGGAGCAGTTCGGCCGCCTCGACGGCCTGCTCAACAACGCCTCGATCATCGGCCCGCGCACGCCTCTGGAGCAGCTTTCGGGCGACAACTTCATGCGTGTGATGCACATCAACGTCGACGCCACCTTCATGCTCACCAGCACGCTGCTGCCGCTGCTCAAGCTGTCCGAAGATGCCTCGGTGGTGTTCACTTCTAGCAGCGTCGGGCGCAAGGGCCGTGCCTACTGGGGTGCCTACGGGGTGTCGAAGTTCGCCACCGAAGGGCTGATGCAGACCCTGGCCGACGAACTGGAAGGCGTGGCGCCAGTGCGCTCCAACAGCATCAACCCGGGCGCTACGCGCACGGCGATGCGGGCGCAGGCCTACCCGAGCGAAAACCCGCAGAACAATCCGCTGCCGGAAGAGATCATGCCGGTCTATCTGTACCTGATGGGGCCGGACAGCAAGGATGTGAACGGGCAGGCGCTCAACGCTCAGTGAGCCTTGTTTCGCCCGTTCCGGCCTCTTCGCGGGTAAACCCGCTCCCACAGGAACATCCCCGCCCTCAAGCCTTGTGATATCCCTGTGGGAGCGGGTTTACCCGCGAAGAGGCCAGTACAAGTTTCAGCCAGCAGCCAAGGCCGGGCGCAGGCGCCCTTGCTGGCGCCCTTCCAGTTGCATGCACCGCTCGAGGAACAGGTACATGCAGTCATAGCTCTTGCAGATCGCCTTGCGCAGCTCGTTGCGCAGCCCCAGGGTCGGGTTCTCGCCGGCCAGGGTGCAGATGATCTCCAGCGCCTCCCACGGGTGCGCATCATCGTACTGGGCATGCATCTTCAGCCACTTCATCGCCCGCTTGCGCTGATCCTCCGGAAAGCCCAGGGCATAGGTGTCCTCGGCACAGACCACCGCCGACCACTCGCCAGTCGCCCCTTCAATTGCATAGTTGGTCGCTGCCATGGCAATCGCCAGTGACTCGGTGGTGCACACGCGCCAGCACCAATCGTTGAGCCCGTTCAGTTCCGGCGGCACATCCTGGGCCTGCAGCTCGTGCAGGTGCACGCCATGGGCCTGGCACCAGTGGGCCCAGTAGTCGGCATGGTTGAGCTCGACACGGATGTTGCGCATCAGCCAGCGCCGCGCCATGTCCTCGCCTGGGTGGCGGGCATAACGGGTCTTGGTCAGGTTGTGGGCCATGTACAGGGAAAACTGCTCGACCACCGGCCAGCCACCGATCAGGTACTGGCGAATGGTCGACTGGCGCAGCTGGCCATCACGCAGGCGCTGGTAGAACTCGTGCTCAACCACCCGGCGCTTGCTTTCACGACAATCCTCGATCAGCTGCTGGGCCCACTGGGGATAACTGGCCGGGTCCATCAAGGGCCCGATACGTACGAATGCATCAATCACTTTCAGCTCCTTGATCCTTGTGATTTTGCGGACGTGTTCTCAGCGAAAAGTACCTGGCGCCCGATGCAGCAAGGGCCGCGCAGCAATCCGTTGGCGCTGCAGACTGTCACAGGTAAACACCTGCGGTCGTTCAATCAGATAGCCCTGGGCGTAGTCCACGCCAATCTCCTGCAAGGCCTGCTCGATCAACGGTGTTTCGACGAACTCGGCGATAGTCCGCTTGCCCATGACATGGCCGATGTGATTTATCACCTCGACCATGGCACGGTTGACCGGGTCATCCAGCATATCTTTGACAAAACTTCCGTCGATCTTCAAGAAGTCGACGGGTAAATGTTTCAAATAGGCAAATGACGACATCCCGGCACAGAAGTCGTCCAGAGAAAACTTGCAACCCAGGCCCTTCAATTCGTTGATGAATCGGATGGCGCTGCCCAGGTTGGCAATGGCACTGGTCTCGGTGATCTCGAAGCAGATCATGCGTGGTGGGATGGCGTATTCGACGAACAACCGCTGCAGGTACTCGAGGAAATTGTCATCTCCGATACTGGTACCCGACAAGTTGATCGCGCACATCGCCAGCGGCCCGTCCCGGCCCTCGTCCAGGCATTGGCGGATGACCTGGAACACGCTGCGCACAACCCAACGATCCAGGGCCGTCATCAGGCCATAGCGCTCGGCGGCCGGGATGAAACTGTCCGGCAGGATGGTGCGACCGCTTTCGTCGTGCAGGCGCAGCAAGATTTCGATATGGCCTGGGCCTTCGGCAGCTTTCAGCGCGGCGATTTCCTGGCAATAGAGGCAGAAGCGGTTTTCCTCCAGCGCCACATGCAGGCGCTGGATCCAGGCCATTTCGCCAAAGCGCATGGACAATTCGCTGTCGTCGGCGTGGTACACCTGCACTCGGTTACGGCCCTTTTCCTTGGCCATGTAGCAGGCCATGTCGGCAGCGCGCAGCGAAGCCTCGAGCGTGCCCGGCGCCTGGGCCATGTGCACCAGGCCGATACTGACGGTGGTCACGAACGGCCTGCCCTTCCACACGAAATGCAGGCTCTGCACGGCCTGGCGCAGGTTTTCGCCGATGCGCTCGGCCTGTTCGGCCGGGCAGTTTTCCAGCAGCACGCCAAATTCGTCGCCCCCAAGGCGTGCCAGCGTGTCGCCTTCCCGTAGCCCCGACTGCAGCACTGCACAGATGTGCCTGAGCAACTCGTCACCGGCCGCATGGCCGCAGGTGTCGTTGACCAGCTTGAACTGGTCGAGGTCGAGGAACATCAGCGAATGCCGCCCGGCCTGGCGCACCAGGCCATTGAGCGCCTGCTCCAGGCGATATTCGAATTCGCGGCGGTTGGCCAAGCCAGTCAAGGCGTCATGGGTGGCCTGCCACGACAAGTTGGCGATGTACTGGCGCTCCTGGGTCATGTCGTGCAGTACCAGTACGATACCGGCCACCTGGTCGTTGTTGATGATCGGCGAGCCGACCAGGTTGACCGATACCGTGCTGCCATCCAGGCGCTGGATCAGCCGGGCATGCTCGGCGCCGCCCTTGAGGCTGCCACTGAGCACCTGTTCAACCAGCGTGCAGCCTTCGCCCTGCTCCTGCTCGTCGAGCAGGCTGAACAGCGCCCCCAGCGGCAAGCCCTGCGCCTGGCCGGACTGCCAGTGGGTCAGCTGCTCGGCAGCAGGGTTCATGTAGCCGATATTACCGTCGACATCAGCGGTGATCACCGCATCGCCAATCGCCTCCAGGGTGATCTGTGCCCGCTCTTTCTCCTCCCTCAGGGCACTGGCGAACGCCTGACGCTGGGCCAGCAGCTTGCTCGAACGGCGCCAGGCGATGGTGATGAGGAACAGCGCGGTCAACAGATTGGTGACCAGCAGCACCCGCAACAGCATCCGCGAGCCTTCGCCCAAGGCATCACTGAACGCCCTGGCGGCTGGCGTGACACCTTCGTTGATCGCGACGATGCGGCCCTTCCACTCATTGAGCTGGGCGATGCCAACCTGCCCAACGGCGAAACCGTCGTGCATCTCGTTGGCCAGTACATCAAGCTTTTTGAGGTAGTCATCGCCGATGTTCCAGTACTCGATCGCCGTCTGCATATAGCTGATCTGACGGAAGTTGCGGTAGAACCAGATGATGCGGTCGACGTCGTCGGGGTGGTTGCCGCCCTGCAGCACGGCCTGACGGGCGCCTTCCAGGTCAGGGCTGGCCTGATCGAGCAGTTCGCGCAGCTCGTGATCGCCCTGGGGCACGGCCATGACCTGGCGATAGCGCAGAAAGGTGCGCTCGTCGCGGTCATCGGCGTACAGGTTGAGGTAATAGATGGCGTCTTTCTGCGCCTTGGACCACAGGCTTTCGCCGGCCACATAGGCACGGACCGCCGACAACGCATAAAGGCTGAGGCTACCCAGCAATACCTGGAACACGACAACGGCGATGAAGGGCCAGATGATACCTACCAACCTTGGCGCTTCTTGAGTGCGATTTCCCTTCATTTAGTCCCTGTCGCAGAGCAGATAAGACTTGAACTCAACCCAGACAAGCACAGCGTAGGCCATTTGCCATCTACGTGGAGGGAAATTTCGAGCTGCAAGCCTCAAGCTACAAGCCACAAGGGAAAGAAGACCCGTGGAGTGGTGACTGTCTGCTAGAGGCTTGCCGCTTATAGCTTGTAGCTCAGCTCAGGTCTGCTGCAGATGCCCATACAACTTGGCATACAGCCCACCCTCGGCAATCAGCTGCTGATGGTCGCCATCTTCGGCCACGTGCCCACCGTCGAACACCAGCACACGGTCAGCCTGTTTCACCGCCGACAAACGGTGGGCGATGATCAGCGTGGTCCGGCCACTGAGGAAACGTGCCAATGCCTGGTGCAGGTTGTACTCGGTGGCGGCATCCAGCGCCGAGGTAGCCTCGTCGAGAATCACCACCTTGGGCTCGGCCAGGACCATGCGGGCAATCGCCAGGCGCTGGCGCTGGCCACCGGAAAGGCGCACCCCCGAACGGCCGACCACGCTGTCCAGCCCTTGCGGCAAGGCGGCAATGGTGGCATCCAGCTGGGCAATGCGCAGTGCCTGCCAGCAAGCCTCGTCGGTGCATTCGCGGCCCATGGTCAGGTTGGCGCGCACACTGTCGTTGAACAGCGACGGGTGCTGCAGCACCACAGCGACGTTCTCGCGCAGGGCTTCAAGGCCGATTTCCTGCAGGCTGGCACCGCCAAAACGGATGCTCCCGGCCTGGGCGCTGTACAGCCCCAGCAGCAACTGCACCAAAGTGCTCTTGCCGCCACCACTGGCACCGACGATCGCCACCTTTTCACCAGGGGCGATGGCGAGGTTCAACTGGTCGAGTACCGGCTCATCGGCGTAGGCGAAGCGCAGGTCGCGCACCTCGATGCCCACCGTTTCGCGACCGGCGAACGGGTCGCTGGCAGCCGCATACTGCGGCTCGTCGGCCCGCGACAACAGCTCGTTCAGCCGGCTCAACGCACCGCCGGCGGCGTAGTAGGCATATTGCAGGTTGAGCAGCTGCTCCACCGGGCCGATCATGAACCACAGGTAGCTGAACACTGCCAGCATCTGGCCAATCGACAGGTCGGAGAACAGCACGGTCAGCATCGCCGCCGCCCGGAAGATATCGATACCGAACTGGAACAGCAGGCCACTGGCGCGCCCACTGGCATCGCTCTTCCATTGCGACTCCACGGCATAGTCGCGCACTTCACGGGCGCGCAGGCCAAGGCGCCCGAGGAAGTAGCCCTGGCGGTTGCCGGCGCGTATTTCCTGAATGGCATCCAGGGTTTCCGACAATGCCTGGGTAAAGCGCGAAGTGCTGTCGTTCTCGAGCTTTTTCAGGTGCTTGACGCGCTTGCCCAACTGCACGGTGAAGTAGATCACCAACGGGTTGAACAGCAGGATCAGCAACGCCAGCTTCCAGTGCATCCAGATCAGGATCGCCGCCGTGCCGGTCAGCGTCAGCATGGCCACCAGGAAGCGGCTCAGGGTTTCACCGACGAACTTGTCGAGGGTATCCAGGTCGGTGACCAGATGAGTGGTCACGGTGCCGCTGCCGAGGCTTTCGTATTCCTTGAGCGAAATGCGCTTGAGGCGCTCGATCAGGCGAATGCGCAGGCGGTAGACGATATCCTTGGCCAGCCCGGCGAACAGCTTGGCCTGCACCACGTTGAAGGCCAGCGCCGACAGGCGCAGGCACAGCGTGGCCGCCAGCATCAGGCCGATATAGCCGGCCGCCACCTGCCAGCCGCTCGGCAGCAGGTGATTCATCCATTTCAGTGCGGCATCGCCGTGGCCCAGCAGCACTTCGTCGACCAGCAACGGCAGCAGCAGCGGGATCGGCACGCTGCAGCAGGCCGCCAGCACGGCCACCAGGTTGGCGGTCCAGAGGTTTTTCTTGTGATGCAGGGCCAAGCGGCGGATTTCCGCCCAGCTCAGGCGATCGGGCACAGCGGCAGGCTTCCCTGGCACAGGGTCTGGCGACCCTGGCAGATCAAGCACAGACGGCCTGCTGCAACCAGCGGCCAAGCAGCGGCTGCAGGCTGTCCAGCGGCTGGTAGCCGTTGGTCAGCAGTGCCAGCTGGCCATTGCGTTCGGCCAGCAGGGTCGGGAAGCCGGCGATACCCAGGTCCTGTACCCAGCTGAAGTCGGCTGCGGTGGCGGCGCGGATGTCATGGCTGGCGAAATGCTGAGCGAAGCGCTCGCGGTCGAAGCCGGCCTGCACGGCCAACTCGACCAGTTGCGGGGCGCGGGTGACATCCAAACCCTGTTCATAGAACGAACGCTGGATCAGCGCCAGCAGCGGCCACACGCGCTCGGCCTCCAGTTCGCGGGCAGTGACCAAGGCGCGGCAGGCCGGCTCGGTGTCGTAGACGAAGCCGTCAGGCATGGCGCCGTCGAAACGGAACGGCTGCCCGGTGGCTTCGGCCACCGCCTGCCAGTGCTCGAGGATGTACTTGCGGGTCGAGCCATCCAGCGCGCTGCCGCCACTGCGCAGGCCACCCGGCACCAGCCGGGTACTGACGCCCGCCTCGGCGGCCTGTGCGACCAGGGCTGCGGCCACTGGCGCGAAACCCCAGCACCAGGAGCACATCGGGTCCATCACATAGATCAGGCGGGCAGTCATGGCTCAAGCCTCGGCTTTGTAGTTGTAACCGATCGGGTGCGGCTGGTTGCGGGCCTTGGCCAGCTCGATCTGCTTCTGCCGGTCGATGGCGCTGCGCCGGGTCTTTTCGCTCAGGGTGTCCCAGCAGTGCGGGCAGCTCACGCCTGGCGAATAGTGCTCGGACTCGCGGTCCTTGGCATCGACTGGGTGGCGGCACGCATGGCACTGGTCGTACTCGCCTTCGCTCAGGTCATGGCGCACCGTGACGCGGTTGTCGAAGACGAAGCAGTCGCCGTCCCAAAGGCTTTCTTCCTGAGGTACTTCCTCGAAGTATTTCAGGATGCCACCCTTAAGATGATAGACCGCCTCGAAGCCTTCACCGAGCATGTAGCTGGACGCTTTTTCGCAACGGATGCCACCGGTGCAGAACATTGCCACCTTCTTGTGCTTGCTCGGGTCGAAGTTGGCCTTGATGTACTCGGGGAACTCCCGGAAGGTCTCGGTCTTCGGGTCGATGGCGCCCTTGAAGGTACCGATGGCCACTTCGTAGTCGTTGCGGGTGTCGATCAGCAGCACTTCGGGGTCGCTGATCAGGTCGTTCCAGTCCTTGGGCTCGACATAGGTGCCGACGGCCTTGTTCGGGTCGACACCCGGCACGCCGAGGGTGACGATCTCTTTCTTGAGCTTGACCTTGGTGCGGTAGAACGGCTGCTCGTCGCAGTAGGATTCCTTGTGGTCGACATCGACCAGGCGAGGGTCGTTGCGCAGCCAGGCGAGCAGGCCGTCGATGCCTTCGCGGGTGGCTGAAACGGTGCCGTTGATGCCTTCGTTGGCCAGCAACAAGGTGCCTTTGACGCCGTTTTCGAGCATGGCCTTGAGCAGCGGTTCACGCAGCTCGACGTAGTCTTCAAGCGTGACGAACTTGTACAGCGCCGCCACGACGATAGCTTGGGACATTCAGGTGGATCTCCAGGTGGTTGCCCTCGTAAGGGGCGGACCGGGTTTGAATTAAAAAAGCATGGGGCCGCTACGCGCCCCTTTCGCGACACAAGGCCGCTTCTACAGGGGAATGCGTATTCCTGTAGGAGCGGCCTCGTGTCGCGAAAGGGCCGCAAAGCGGCCCTCGGATTTTGCAGGATTGTACCAGAACGACGGAAAGGATTCAGTGCCCGCCGCCAGCACACACTGGCGAGGCCGGTGCCACGCCCACCTTGGCCCACTCCTCGGCCGTGTAGGTGTGGATCGCCAGGGCGTGGATCTCACCCATCAGCTCACCCATGGTGGCGTAGACCTTCTGGTGGCGCTTGACGCTGTTGAGCCCGGCAAACTGCTCGCTGACGATCACCGCCTTGTAGTGGGTTTCCTGGCCACGGCTGTGCATGTGGCTTTCGTTGAGCACTTCAAGGTGTTGCGGGGCCAGCGCGGCCAGTTGCTGCTCGATGCGTTGCTGCATGCTCATCGGTTATGGCTCACTTCTTGGCCGGGGCGGCGGCCTTGCCGGCGTTCGGGTCCAGCTCCTTGGTCATGTCGTCGAGCAGCTTGTTGACCACCGGCACGGCCGGTTCCAGGCTGGTCTGGGTCAGCTGGGCCGACTGCTGGGTGACCTTCGGCATTTCACGCAGGACCTTCTTGCCCAGCGGCGACTCGTAGAACTTGACCAGGTCCTTGAGCTCTTGCTCGGTGAAGGTCTGGGTATACAGGTCGACCATCTTCGGCTTCAGCTTGTTCCAGCCAATGGCGTTGTCCAGCGCGGCGTTGGCCTTGGCCTGGTAGCTTTCGAGCACCGGTTGCTTGGAGGCCGGGGCCTTGGTCTGGGCGAAACGCTGGGCAAACATCTGCTGCACCTGCATGTACACCGGAGTGCCCAGCTTGTCGGCATTGGCCAGGGTCAGGAATTTCTCGGCGGCAGCGTTGTGGCTGGCGGTGGCAGCGAGTACCTGGCCGCTGGCACAGGCCAGGGCAACGGCAGCACAAAGGACACGAAGACGGGTCATTGCATTTCCTTCAAGGAGGGGGAGGCGGTACCTCAGAGTAGAGCATTCTGCTCCCGCAGGGTCGCAGCGCTCAAGTGGCACGACGAGCGAATGAACCGCTCGCACGCATGAGGGCCTAAACTGCTGATTCTGACTGACAAAGGAGTGAACGCAGCATGAGCCGTATCGAGACAGACAGCCTGGGCCCGGTCGAAGTTCCTGAGCACGCCTACTGGGGCGCGCAGACCCAGCGTTCGCTGATCAACTTTGCCATTGGCAAGGAACGCATGCCGCTCGCGGTGCTGCACGCCCTGGCACTCATCAAGAAAGCCGCTGCGCGGGTCAACGACCGCAACGGCGACCTGCCCGCCGACATCGCCCGCCTGATCGAACAGGCCGCCGACGAAGTGCTCGACGGCGAACACGACGACCAGTTCCCGCTGGTGGTGTGGCAGACCGGCAGCGGCACCCAGAGCAACATGAACGTCAACGAGGTGATCGCCGGGCGCGCCAACGAGCTGGCCGGCAAGGGCCGCGGTGGCAAGGCGCCAGTGCACCCCAACGATCACGTGAACCGCTCGCAGAGTTCCAACGACTGCTTCCCCACCGCCATGCACATCGCCGCCGCCCAGGCGGTGCATGAAAAACTCCTGCCGGCGATCGCCGAGCTTTCATCGGGGCTGGCCGAGCTGTCGGCGCGCCACAGCAAGCTGGTCAAGACCGGCCGCACGCACATGATGGACGCCACGCCGATCACCTTCGGCCAGGAAGTTTCGGCCTTCGTCGCCCAGCTCGACTACGCCCAGCGCGCCATCCGCGCCACCTTGCCGGCGGTGTGCGAGCTGGCGCAGGGCGGTACGGCCGTGGGCACCGGGCTGAACGCCCCGCATGGTTTTGCCGAAGCCGTGGCCGCCGAACTGGCCGCCCTCTCCGGCCTGCCCTTCGTCACCGCCCCCAACAAGTTCGCCGCCCTCGCCGGCCATGAGCCGCTGACCAGCCTGGCAGGTGCGCTGAAGACCCTGGCAGTGGCGCTGATGAAGATCTCCAATGACCTGCGCCTGCTCGGCTCGGGCCCACGTGCGGGGCTGGCCGAAGTGCGCCTGCCGGCCAACGAGCCAGGCAGCTCGATCATGCCGGGCAAGGTCAACCCGACCCAGTGCGAAGCGCTGTCGATGCTGGCCTGCCAGGTACTGGGCAACGATGCGGCGATCGGCTTTGCCGCGAGCCAGGGGCACTTGCAACTGAACGTGTTCAAGCCGGTGATCATCCACAACCTGCTGCAGTCGGTCGAGCTGCTGGCCGATGGTTGTCGCAACTTCCAGCAGCATTGCGTGGCCGGGATCGAACCGGATGCCGAGCAGATGGCGGCGCACCTGGAGCGTGGGCTGATGCTGGTGACGGCGTTGAACCCGCATATTGGCTATGACAAGGCGGCGGAGATTGCCAAGAAGGCCTATGGCGAGGGCAAGACCTTGCGCGAGGCGGCGCTGGCGTTGAAGTACCTGACCAATGAGCAGTTCGACCAGTGGGTGAGGCCGGAGAACATGCTGGCGCCCGGTGGCAAGGGCTGAATGAGGCATCGCCTGTGCCGGCCCTTTCGCGGGTAAACCAGCTCCCACAGGGATTTCACCAGATTCAAGCCTTTGGGTTCCTTGTGGGAGCGGGTTTACCCGCGAAGAGGCGGGCACAGACAACACATCAACTTAGGCCAGGCGCGCTCTTCTGGCCCGCCACCCGGCCACCAGCGACGGCCCCAAGGCCACCAGGCTCGACCCCACCACCACGGTCATCGCTCCCACGTACCCCAAGGCATTGATGTCCTCGGCCTGAACATATTCCGGCCACACCACAGCCGCCAGCGCCACCGCCACAAAAGTCACCAGCGGCGTCAGCGCCAGCGTGGCACTCACCCGCGATGCCTCCCAATGCGCCAGCGCCTCGGCAAACGCGCCATAGGCCACCAAGGTGTTCAGGCAGCAGGCCAGCAGCAGCCAACCCTGCACCGGGGTCAATCGCAGTGCCTCCAGCGGATGCACCCACGGCGTCAGCAATGCCGCGCAGGCCAGGTAGATAACCATCATCACCTGCTGCGAATGCCACACCGTCAGCAGCTGCTTCTGGCTCAGGGCATAGAACACCCAGATGCTGGTGGCCAGCAGAACGGTCAGCACCCCCGTGGTATAGGCACCCAGTGAGGTCAGCAGTTCTTCGAGGCGCTGGTTGAAGAACAGGCCAAAACCGCCCAGCAGCACCAGCAAACCGATGCCTTGCCCCAGGCTGAAACGCTCCTTGAATACCAGCACGCTGGCCACCAGCAACAGCACCGGCCCCATCTGCACCACCAGCTGTGCGGTGCCGGGGCTCAGCAGGTTCAGGCCGATCAGGTACAACACGTAGTTACCCATCAGCCCGAACACGGCCACCACGATCAGGGCCCTGCCCTTGGGTGCCAGCTTGCGCAGCGAAGGCAGGCGCCGCTGGGCCGCCAGCCAGGCGAACAGCACGCCGCCGGAGACGAGCAGGCGGTACCAGGTGACCGTCATCGGGTCGACCACCTGCAGCACCTGCTTGAGCTTGATCGGCAGGATGCCCCAGAGCAGCGCGGTCAGCAGTGCCAGAAACAGGCCGTAGCCCCAACGGCCGGAAGTTGTATGCATACAGTCCTCGAATAAGCCCGTGGTGGGGGTAACCGAATTCTAAGGGCTTGAGGCACAGGCCCGGAGGAAACTACCGGGAAATAAATTCATCGGGTCATTCCCTGATGGCATGCCTGGTCATTTCTTGTGCTTGGCGAAGGCCGCCTCCAAGGCTTCATTGACTGTGCGCAACACTTTCACCCGCGCCCAGCGCTTGTCGTTGGCTTCGACCAGCGTCCAAGGTGCGATTTCGCTGCTGGTGCGATCGACCATGTCACCCACGGCCTGGGTGTAATCGTCCCACTTTTCACGGTTGCGCCAATCGTCTTCGGTGATCTTGTAGCGCTTGAACGGAATCTGCTCACGCTCTTCAAAGCGCTCCAGCTGGGTCTGCTGGTCAATCGCCAGCCAGAACTTGACCACCACCACGCCGGCATTCACCAGTTGCTCTTCGAAATCGTTGATTTCGGTGTAGGCGCGCATCCAGTCGGCCGGGCTGCAGAAGCCCTCCACCCGCTCCACCAGTACCCGGCCATACCAGGAGCGGTCGAAGATGGTGAATTTGCCACGCGCCGGAATGTGCCGCCAGAACCGCCACAGGTACGGCTGCGCGCGCTCTTCTTCAGTGGGCGCGGCAATCGGCACAATGCGGTACTGGCGCGGGTCAAGCGCTGCCGCCACGCGGCGGATGGCACCGCCCTTGCCAGCGGCGTCGTTGCCTTCGAACACCGCCACCAGGGCATGCCGACGCATGCGCTTGTCACGCAGCAAGCCGGCCAGGCGGGCTTGCTCGGTGACCAGTTGTTCCTGGTAGTCGTGCTTGTCCAGGCGCAAGGTCATGTCCAGCGCGCCGAGCAGGCTGCGTTTGTCGATGCTCTGGCCCAGCGGGGCGACGTTGGCCTGGTGCTTGCCCTTGGGGTTGTTGGCCAGGGCCGCCTGCAGGCTTTCCAGCAGGATGCGCCCCACCGCCAGGCTGCGGTAGTTCGGGTCGACCCCTTCGACGATATGCCACGGTGCATAGTCGCGGCTGGTGCGGCGCAGCACGCGCTCGCCAAAGCGCACGAAACGGTCATAGGTTTCCGACTGCTGCCAGTCCAGCGGGCTGATCTTCCAGCTGTGCAGCGGGTCGTCCTTGAGCGATTTCAGGCGCGCCTTCATCTGCTTCTTGGACAGGTGAAACCAGAACTTGATGATCAGCGCGCCTTCGTCGCAAAGCATCTCTTCGAGCCGTTCGGCACCGGTGATCGCCTGGTCGAGCACGGCATCCTTGAAGTGGCCATGCACCCGGCCCTGGAGCATCTGGCTGTACCAGTTGCCGAAGAACACGCCCATCCGCCCCTTGGGCGGCAGCGCACGCCAGTAGCGCCAGGCCGGTGGCCGGGCCAGTTCTTCGTCGGTCTGCTGATCGAAGGTGAGCACGTCGATCATGCGCGGGTCCATCCACTCGTTGAGCAGCTTGACCGTTTCGCCCTTGCCGGCGCCTTCGATACCGTTGATCAGCACGATCACCGGGAACCGCGCCTGTTGCTTGAGTTCGTACTGGGCTTCGAGCAGCGCCTCGCGCAATGCGGGGACTTCTGCGTCGTAGGTTTCCTTGTCGATGCTGTGACCGATTTCCGCGGATTCGAACATGCACTGGCTCCTTCATTGGATAAGCAAGACTAGCGGATTTGCGTTGTACCTGTGCAAACCCGGTAGATGACATAAAATCCGCACATCCGCTGCAACCGAGCCGACCATGTCCACCCTTCTTCAACACGCCCAGATCGACTGGGACGACCAGGGCCGCCCCCACTCGCGGCAGTACGACGACGTCTACTTCTCAAAAAACGAAGGCACCGACGAAACCCGCTACGTGTTCCTAGAGCAGACCCGCCTGGCGCAGCGCTTCGCCGACCTGGCGCCACATGGCTGCCTGGTAATCGGCGAGACCGGCTTTGGCACCGGCATGAACTTCTTCTGCGCCTGGCAGCTGTTCGCCGAACAGGCCCATGCCGATGCGCGCCTGCATTTCATCAGTGTCGAGAAGTACCCGCTCGGCCATGACGACATGGCCCGCGCCGTGCGCCTGTGGCCCGAGATGGCGGCCTTCACCGAGCCGTTCCTGGCACAGTACGTGGCGGTTCACCCCGGCTTCCAGCAGTTCAGCTTCGACAACGGCCGGGTCACCCTGACCCTGCTGATAGGTGACGTACTGGAGCAATTGCCGCAGCTCGACGCGCGCATCGACGTGTGGTTCCTCGACGGCTTCGCACCCGCGAAAAACCCCGACATGTGGACCCCCGAGCTGTTTGCGCACCTGGCACGCCTGGCTCACGCCGGTACCGCACTGGGGACCTTCACCACCACCGGCTGGGTACGCCGCGGGCTGATCGATGCCGGTTTCACCATGAAGAAGATCCCCGGCATCGGCAAGAAGTGGGAGGTGATGAGTGGTGTATACACCGGGCATCCATCCGCGGCCGTCGCCGCACCCTGGTACGCCCGCCCTGCCCCCGTGGCAGGCCCGCGCCAGGCACTGGTGATCGGGGCCGGCCTGGCGGGCAGTGCCAGTGCTGCCAGCCTGGCCGCACGCGGCTGGCAGGTAACGGTGCTGGAGCGCCACGCGGCACCCGCGCAGGAGGCTTCGGGCAACCCACAGGGCGTGCTGTACCTGAAACTGTCCGCCCATGGCACCGCCCTGTCGCAGATGATCCTGGCCGGTTTCGGCTACACCCGGCGCCAGCTGGAGCAGTTGCAGCGCGGCCAGGACTGGGACGCTTGCGGCGTGCTGCAGCTGGCCTTCGACAGCAAGGAAGGCGAGCGCCAGGCCAAGCTTGCCGAAGCCTTCGACAGCAGCCTGCTGCGTGCACTGAAGCAGGCTGAAGCCGAAGCCATTGCCGGGGTGGCGCTGCCGGCCGGTGGCCTGTTCTACCCGCAAGGTGGCTGGGTGCACCCACCCGCCTTGTGCCAGGCGCAGCTGCAGCACCCGAACATTCGCGTTCAACTCCACCAGGATGTGCTCGAACTACGCAGGGCCGACGGCCTGTGGCAGGCGTGGGAAGGTGAGCGCTTGCTGGCCAGCGCACCGCTGGTGGTGTTGGCCGGGGCTGCCGATGTGCGCCGTTTTGCGCCCTGCGCGCAGCTGCCGCTCAAGCGTATTCGTGGGCAGATCACCCGCCTGCCGGCCACGGAGGCCAGCCGTGCATTGCGCACCGTGGTCTGTGCCGATGGCTACGTCGCACCGCCCCGCCATGATGAACACACCTTGGGCGCCAGCTTCGACTTCCACAGCGACGACTTGACCCCGACGGTAGCGGAACACCAGGGCAACCTGGCGTTGCTGGAAGAGATTTCTACCGACCTGGCCTCGCGCCTGGGTGCAGAGGCCCTCGACGCCACGCAGTTGCAAGGCCGTGCGGCGTTTCGTTGCACCAGCCCGGATTACCTGCCGATTGTCGGGCCGCTGGCCGACCCGGCGCTGTTCGCCGAGGCTTATGCGGTGCTCGGCAAGGATGCGCGGCAGGTGCCGGAGGTGGCGTGCCCTTGGCTGGAAGGGTTGTATGTGAACAGTGGGCATGGCTCGCGGGGGTTGATCACGGCGCCGTTGAGTGGCGAGCTGATTGCCGCCTGGGCCAGTGGTGAGCCGTTGCCGTTGCCGCGGGCGGTGGCTGAGGCCTGCCATCCCAATCGGTTCATGTTGCGCAAGCTGATTCGCGGGCAGTGAGAAGGGTGGGCGCGGTATGACGATACGTTTGCAACGCCTGTGAAACCGAGCGCCGCCCGCGCGGCGCATCGCGGATGAATCCGCTCCTACATTTGTTGCAACGTGGCCATGCCTGTAAGGCCATGGTTGTCAGCCGTTTCTAGGGCTCAAGCCTTGCGCCAGGGCTGGCAACCATGGCGTTACAGGTTCGGCACGTTGCAACAAATGTAGGAGCGGATTCATCCGCGATGCGCCGCGCGGGCGGCGCTCGATCTCGATGCCCACACAGAACGATCGTCAAACACTTCCACCCCCACCACTGCTTATAACAGATCGATCTAAAACTCCCACAAACCACGCAGGTCAGTTCCTTACAGGGTGCCCTAATCCGGGGCACTCATTCCCCAACGGAAAAACCGGTAAGGACTTATGTGCGGATTAGCTGGAGAGTTGCGTTTCACCCCCATCGACCAAGCCCCTCGCCCAGCCGACCTGGCTGCGGTAGAGCGCATAACCCATCACCTGGCGCCCCGAGGCCCAGACGCCTGGGGCTTCCATAGCCAAGGCCCGATCGCCCTCGGCCATCGCCGACTGAAGATCATGGACCTGTCCGACGGCTCGGCGCAGCCGATGGTCGACAACACTCTGGGCCTGTCGCTGGCCTTCAACGGCGCCATCTACAACTTCCCCGAACTGCGCCAGGAGCTGCAGGACCTGGGCTACAGCTTCTGGTCCGAAGGCGACACCGAGGTGTTGCTCAAGGGTTACCACGCCTGGGGCGCGGCCTTGCTGCCCAAGCTCAATGGCATGTTCGCCCTGGCCATCTGGGAGCGCGACAACCAGCGCCTGTTCCTGGCCCGCGATCGCCTGGGCGTCAAGCCGCTGTACCTGTCGCGCAACGGCGAACGCCTGCGCTTCGCCTCGACCCTGCCGGCGCTGCTCAAGGGTGGCGACATCGACCCGATGATCGACCCCGTGGCGCTCAACCACTACCTCAACTTCCATGCCGTGGTGCCAGCGCCACGCACGTTGCTGGCCAACGTGCAGAAGCTCGAACCCGGCACCTGGATGCGCATCGACCGCCACGGTGAAATCGAACGTCAGACCTGGTGGCAGCTGCACTATGGCCCCAACCCGGACGAGCGCGACCTCGACCTGGAGGGCTGGACCACCCGCGTGCTCGACGCCACCCGCGATGCCGTGGCGATCCGCCATCGCGCAGCCGTGGACGTTGGTGTGCTGCTGTCTGGCGGTGTCGACTCCAGCCTGCTGGTAGGCCTGCTGCGCGAAGTTGGCGTGGATGACCTGTCGACCTTCTCCATCGGCTTCGAGGATGCCGGCGGCGAACGCGGCGATGAGTTCCAGTACTCCGACCTGATCGCCAAGCATTACGGTACCCGCCACCACCAGCTGCGCATCGCCGAGCACGAGATCATCGAGCAGTTGCCAGCCGCCTTCCGCGCCATGAGCGAGCCGATGGTCAGCCATGACTGCATCGCCTTCTACTTGCTGTCGCGGGAAGTGGCCAAGCATTGCAAAGGCGTGCAGAGCGGCCAGGGCGCCGATGAGCTGTTCGCCGGCTACCACTGGTACCCGAAAGTGGACGGCGCCGAGGATGCCTTCGCCGCCTACCGTGACGCCTTCTTCGACCGCAGCCATGACGAGTACCGCGACACCGTCCAGGCCCCTTGGCTGCTGGAAACCGACGCTGCGGGCGACTTCGTCCGCGAGCACTTCGCCCGCCCTGGCGCACCCGATGCCGTGGACAAGGCACTGCGCCTGGACAGCACGGTGATGCTGGTGGACGACCCGGTCAAACGGGTCGATAACATGACCATGGCCTGGGGCCTGGAAGCACGCACGCCGTTCCTCGACTACCGCCTGGTCGAGCTGTCAGCGCGCATTCCGGCACGCTTCAAGCTGCCCGACGGTGGCAAGCAGGTGCTCAAGCAGGCCGCGCGGCGGGTAATCCCCCACGAAGTGATCGACCGCAAGAAGGGCTACTTCCCGGTGCCCGGCCTCAAGCACCTGGAAGGTGCGACCCTGGGCTGGGTGCGCGACCTGCTGACCGACCCGAGCCAGGACCGTGGGCTGTTCAACCCGGCCATGCTCGACCGCCTGCTGAGCAACCCACACGGCCAGCTCACCCCGCTGCGCGGCTCCAAGCTGTGGCAGCTGGCGGCCCTGAACCTGTGGCTCAGCGAACAAGGAATCTGACCGATGAAAGCCCACGAAATCGCTTACGGTCAGCGCCTTCTGCGCGGCCAGGCGCCGTCCTACGAGCGCCTGCAGGCGCGCCTGGCCGGCGACGGCAGCGAGCCCCACGACCAGCCGCGGGCCTTGCACTGTGGCTGGGGCCGCCTGCTGATCGGCCACACCTACCCGGACGCCGCCAGCCTTGCCGCCGCGCTGCAGGACGAACGCCCCGGCGAGCGCGACATCGCCCTGTACGTGGCGGCGCCCCAGCAGTTGCTGGCGCAAGCCCCGCAGCAGCTGTTTCTCGACCCCTCCGACACCCTGCGCCTGTGGTTCACCGACTACCGCCCGGCGCAGCGCGTGTTTCGCGGCTTCCGCGTGCGCCGGGCACAGAACCCCGGCGACTGGCAGGCGATCAATACCCTGTACCAGGCGCGCGGCATGCTGCCGGTCGACCCCGAACGGGTTACCCCGCGCCACCTCGGTGGCCCGGTGTACTGGCTGGCCGAGGATGAAGACAGCGGCGCGGTAATCGGCAGCGTCATGGGGCTGAACCACAGCAAGGCGTTCGACGACCCCGAACACGGCAGCAGCCTGTGGTGCCTCGCCGTAGACCCGCAGTGCACCCGCCCGGGCGTTGGCGAGGTGCTGGTGCGCCACCTGATCGAACACTTCATGAGCCGTGGCCTGACGTATCTGGACCTGTCGGTGCTGCACGACAATCGCCAGGCCAAACGCCTGTACGAGAAGCTTGGTTTTCGCAACCTGCCGACCTTCGCGGTCAAGCGCAGGAATGGCATCAACCAGCAACTGTTTCTTGGCCCCGGCCCGGAAGCCGGCCTCAATCCCTACGCCCGCATCATCGTCGACGAGGCCTTGCGCCGTGGCATCGAGGTACAGGTTGACGATGCCGCTGGTGGCCTGTTCACCCTCAGCCTCGGTGGTCGCCGCATTCGCTGCCGCGAGTCGCTGAGCGACCTGACCAGCGCCGTGACCATGACCCTGTGCCAGGACAAGCGCCTGACCCAACAGGCCCTGCACAACGCCGGGCTGCAGGTGCCGGCGCAGCAGCTGGCCGGCAATGCCGACGACAACCTGGCGTTTCTCGACGAGCATGGCGCGGTGGTGGTCAAGCCGGTGGATGGCGAACAGGGCCAGGGCGTGGCGGTCAACCTGACCTGCATCGAGGAAGTGACCCAGGCCGTGGAAAATGCCCGCCGCTTCGACAGCCGCGTGCTGCTGGAAAGCTTCCATGCCGGCAGCGACCTGCGCATCCTGGTGATTGGTTATGAAGTGGTGGCAGCGGCGATTCGCCACCCGGCCCAGGTAATCGGTGATGGCAAGCACACGGTCCGCCAGCTGATCGAGGCACAGAGTCGTCGGCGCCAGGCGGCTACCGGTGGCGAAAGCCGCATACCGCTGGATGACGAGACCGAGCGTACCCTGCACGGCGTGGGCCTGGGCTACGACGATGTGCTGCCGGCCGGCCAGCGCGTGGCGGTGCGGCGCACGGCCAACCTGCATACCGGTGGCACACTGGAGGACGTGACCGAACGCCTGCACCCGGTACTGGCCGATGCGGCGGTGCGTGCGGCGCGAGCGCTGGAAATCCCGGTGGTGGGCCTGGACTTCATGGTCCGCGATGCCGAGCACCCGGATTACGTGATCATCGAAGCCAACGAGCGCGCCGGGCTGGCCAACCACGAACCGCAGCCGACGGCTGAACGGTTTGTCGACCTGCTGTTCCCTCATAGCCGGCCTCTGGCATGACACATCAATGGCCTCTTCGCCGTTCTCAGGGGATGTGAGATTCCTGTGGGAGCGGGTTCACCCGCGAAGAGGCCAGTACAGGAAACGAGGAATCCCCATGACCGAACGACTCCCCGAACCCGACCTCGACTACCTCAAGCGCGTCCTCCTGGAGATGCTCGCCATCCCCAGCCCGACCGGTTTCACCGACACCATCGTGCGCTACGTGGCCGAACGCCTGGATGAACTGGGCATTCCCTTCGAGCTGACCCGCCGCGGCACCATCCGCGCCACTCTCAAGGGCCGCCAGAGTTCGCCCGACCGCGCCGTGTCGGCCCACCTCGACACCATCGGCGCCAGCGTACGCCAATTGCAGGACAACGGCCGCCTGGCCCTGGCGCCGGTGGGCTGCTGGTCAAGCCGCTTCGCCGAGGGCAGCCGGGTCAGCGTGTTCACCGACACCGGCGTGTTCCGCGGCAGCGTGCTGCCGCTGATGGCCAGCGGCCACGCCTTCAACACTGCGATCGACCAGATGCCGGTCAGCTGGGAACACGTCGAGGTGCGCCTGGACGCCTACTGCACCACCCGCGCCGACTGTGAAGCACTCGGCATTGCCATCGGTGACTTCGTCGCCTTCGACCCGCTGCCGGAGTTCACTGAAAGTGGCCACATCAGCGCTCGCCACCTGGACGACAAAGCAGGCGTGGCAGCCCTGCTGGCGGCACTCAAGGCAGTGGTGGAAAGTGGCCGTCAACCGCTGA
The DNA here is from genome assembly GCF_001320205.1 of Pseudomonas sp. NBRC 111123. Classification (NCBI taxonomy): domain Bacteria; kingdom Pseudomonadati; phylum Pseudomonadota; class Gammaproteobacteria; order Pseudomonadales; family Pseudomonadaceae; genus Pseudomonas; species Pseudomonas sp. NBRC 111123. The sequence continues at coordinate 151,335 of NZ_BCAZ01000001.1, read as the reverse complement.
TCGACTGCCACCCGTTGTTCACCATCACCGAAGAAACCGGCTCTGGCGCTGCCGCTGCCCTGCCCTGGGATGTCAGCGAGTTCGTCGGCATCGACATCGCCCCGGTCGCCCCCGGCCAGGCCTCCAGCGAGCATGCGGTGAGCGTGGCCATGCAGGATTCTTCCGGGCCGTACGATTACCACCTGTCACGCCACTTGCTGAAGCTGGCCGGCGACCAGGATGTCCCGGTACGCCGCGACCTGTTCCGCTATTACTTCAGCGATGCGCACTCGGCCGTGACTGCCGGACATGACATCCGTACCGCGCTGGTGGCGTTCGGCTGCGATGCAACCCACGGCTACGAGCGGACCCATATCGACAGCCTGGCCGCGCTCAGCCGCCTGCTCTCGGCCTACCTGCTCAGCCCACCAGTGTTCGCCAGCGATTCGCAACCGGCCAATGCCTCGCTCGAGCGCTTCAGCCACCAGCTGGAGCACGATGCGCAGATGGAGAGCGACACCCGGGTGCCGGCCGTGGACAGCCTGGTAGGAAACAAAAGCTGATGGGCGCAGAATCGCGTAGCATGCAAGGCCTGATGAACAAGACCGTGCGCTGCCCATGCTGATCCCCTACGACCAACTGCAAGCCGAAACACTGACCCGCCTGATCGAGGACTTCGTTACCCGCGATGGCACCGACAACGGCGACGACACCCCGCTGGAAACCCGCGTGCTGCGGGTGCGCCAGGCGTTGGCCAAGGGCCAGGCGTTCATCCTCTTCGACCTGGAGAGCCAGCAGTGCCAGTTGCTCGCCAAGCATGATGTGCCCCGCGAACTGCTCGACTGACATCGAGCCGTTCGCAGGTGCTGCAGGAGCGGCCTTGTGTCGCGAATGGGCCGCAAAGCGGCCCAGGATATCAGCGGCGACGCCGAGAATACTGGGGCTGCTGTGCAGCGCTTAGCGACGCAAGGCCGCTCCTACATGGGCCGGCGCAGGTCAATCAGCCTTGCGCTCTGCCGCCGCCTTGATGCGCCGATAGACTTCGGCCCGGTGCACCGACACATTGCGTGGTGCTTCCACGCCAAAACGCACCATGCCATTGCGCGACTCCACTATCTTGATCCGAATATCGTCACCCACAGTGATGACTTCGCCTACTTCACGCCCAATCACCAACATGCTCCGGCCTCCTCGCAACAGGAAAAGTCGCAGAGTGCTTGGGGATATTCGTCTGGACAATACTTCGCCAGCAATTCAGAGCAGGCCTACAAGGCCAGGTAATTTCTCCTACAGACAACGCCTGCAATCAGCGCGGTTGCGCCTTGGCCCGCATCTTTAACGCCATGTCCGCCATCTCGTCGTACAGCCGCTCCGGGGTTTGCCGTTTGAGTTGCCAGGCCTGGCGCCCGGCCTCATGGGGCAGGATCAGGAACTCACCCGCGGCGACTTGTTGATGGATGTAGTCAGCAATATCTGCCGCACTGATCGGTGAGCCCTCCAGGAGTTTGCCGACCTGAGCCTTCATCGCCGGGTTCGGCCCGCGGAAGGAGTCGAGCAGGTTTGTCTGGAAGAACGACGGGCATACCACGTGCACCGCCACTTCAAGCTGGCGCAGCTCCACCAGCAGGCTTTCCGACAGCGCCAGCACACCAGCCTTGGCAACGTTGTAGTTGCTCATCCCCGGCCCCTGCATCAAGGCCGCCATCGAAGCCACGTTGATGATGCGCCCCTTGCTGCGTTCGAGCTGCGGCAGGAACGCCTTGCAGCCTTTGACCACGCCCATCAGGTTGACCGCGATCTGCCAGTCCCAGTCCTCCAGCGACAGCTCGGCGAAGAAACCGCCCGAGGCGACACCAGCGTTGTTGACGATCACATCGATGCCGCCGAACCTTTCTTCGCAGGCCTGGGCCAGGGCAGTGAGCTGGCTGTAATCGCGCACGTCGCAGCGCTGGACGAAGCCATCGCCGCCTGCAGCCCTTGCCATTTCCAGGGTTTCGCGCAGGCCCGCTTCGTTGACATCGGCCAGCGCCAGGCTCCAGCCCTCGCGCGCCCAGCGCAGGGCGATCTCGCGGCCGAGGCCGGAGCCGGCGCCAGTGATCATGATGCGGTTTTGCATGGTGGCACGCCTTGTTCTGACAGGTTGTGCAACGAGTCTAATCAAGGCCTTCGTGGGTGGCAGGGTTCATCAGGATAGTGAATAGGCAGGCATGACTGCGTGGTCAGGTCCGGCCTCTTCGCGGCTAAAGCCGCTCCCACAGGTACTGTACTGGCCTCAGGCCTGAGGTGATCCCTGTGGGAGCGGCTTTAGCCGCGAAGAGGCCGGCACAGGCAGTATTCAAATGGAATCTTTCGCAAGCGGCAGCAGTCCGAATTAGCAAGAGGCCAGCAATCCGAGGCCCTTGACCCTCAACCACGCAAGGACTCCGTCATGACCACGATTCTCATCATCATCCTGATCCTTCTGCTGATTGGTGGCTTACCGGTCTTTCCGCACTCGCGCAGCTGGGGCTATGGCCCATCCGGCATCGTCGGCGTGGTGCTGGTGATTCTGCTGGTGCTGTTGTTGTTAGGCATGATCTAGCCGGCACAAACGAAAAACCGCGCCGAGGCGCGGTTTTTCATTGCCGGATGGATCAGTGCGAAACGGCGCCGGAAGCCCCCAGGCCGGTCTGCGAGCGGACGAACTGCGGGAAGAACTTGGCACGCTCGTCATCCGCGGCCTTGGACTTGTCGGTGACCGAGAAGAACCAGATACCGACGAAGGCGATGATCATCGAGAACAGCGCTGGGTATTCGTACGGGTAGATGGCTTTTTCATGACCAAGGATCTGCACCCAGATGGTCGGGCCAAGGATCATCAGGCCAACCGCACTCACCAGGCCCAGCCAGCCGCCAATCATGGCGCCACGGGTGGTCAGCTTCTTCCAGTACATCGAGAGCAGCAGCACCGGGAAGTTGCAGCTGGCGGCGATGGAGAACGCCAGGCCGACCATGAAGGCGATGTTCTGCTTCTCGAACAGGATACCCAAGCCGATCGCCAGCACGCCAAGGGCGATGGTGGTGATCTTCGACACGCGGATCTCGTCCTTGTCGTTGGCCTTGCCCTTGCGCCAGACGCTGGCGTAGAGGTCGTGGGAAACCGCCGAGGCACCGGCCAAGGTAAGGCCGGCCACCACTGCCAGGATGGTGGCGAAGGCCACGGCCGAGATGAAGCCGAGGAACACGCTGCCACCCACGGCATCGGCCAGGTGCACCGCCGCCATGTTGTTGCCACCGATCAGGGCGCCAGCGGCGTCCTTGAATTCCGGGTTGGTGCTGACCAGCAGGATTGCACCGAAGCCAATGATGAAGGTGAGGATGTAGAAGTAGCCAATGAAGCCGGTCGCGTACAGCACGCTCTTGCGCGCTTCCTTGGCGTCACTGACGGTGAAGAAGCGCATCAGGATGTGTGGCAGGCCAGCGGTACCGAACATCAGCGCCAGGCCCAGCGAGAATGCCGAGATCGGGTCCTTGACCAAGCCGCCCGGGCTCATGATTGCCTCGCCCTTGGCGTGCACCTTGATCGCTTCGGAGAACAGCGTGTTGAAGTCGAAGCCGACGTGCTTCATCACCATCAGTGCCATGAAGCTGGCACCGGACAGCAGCAGCACCGCCTTGATGATCTGTACCCAGGTGGTGGCCAGCATGCCGCCGAACAGCACGTACAGGCACATCAGGATACCCACCAGGATTACCGCGACGTGGTAGTCCAGGCCGAACAGCAGCTCGATCAGCTTGCCCGCGCCCACCATCTGCGCGATCAGGTAGAACGCCACCACCACCAGCGAACCGGAGGCCGACAGCGTGCGAATTTCCTTCTGCCCGAGACGGTAAGAGGCGACGTCGGCGAAGGTGTACTTGCCGAGGTTGCGCAGGCGTTCGGCAATCAGGAAGAGGATGATCGGCCAGCCGACCAGGAACCCGATCGAATAGATCAGGCCGTCGTAGCCGGAGGTGAACACCAGGGCGGAAATACCCAGGAACGAGGCCGCCGACATGTAGTCACCGGCAATCGCCAGGCCGTTCTGGAAACCGGTGATCTTGCCACCGGCAGCGTAGTAGTCCGCCGCCGACTTGTTGCGTTTGGAAGCCCAGTAGGTGATGCCGAGGGTGAAGGCGACGAAGGCCACGAACATGGCGATCGCCGGGACGTTCAGCGGTTGTTTCTGCACCTCGCCGGTCAGGGCATCGGCGGCCCACACGGCGGGTGCGAAGGCTCCGCAGGCCAGTACGGCCAAGGCTTTGGCGTGGCGAATCATTGTTGCGCCTCCTTCAGGATGGCCTTGTTCAGCTCATCGAACTCGCCGTTGGCGCGGCGCACGTAGATGGCGGTCAGGACGAATGCCGAAACGATCAGGCCGACGCCCAGGGGAATACCCCAGGTAATCGACGAGTCAGGGCTGAGCTTGGCGCCCAGAATCTGAGGACCGTAGGCGATCAGGAGGATGAAGGCACAGTAGAGGCCGAGCATGATCGCCGAAAGTATCCAGGCGAACCGTTCACGTTTGCTGACCAGCTCCTTGAAGCGCGGGCTGTTTTGTATCGAGAGGTAAATGCTGTCGTTCATTGTTTTTGTCCTAGCAGCACAGGTAGGGGATGGAACCCACACCCTTACTTTATGCAGCTGTTGGACGCCAACCAGACGACCTTAGTCTTAGATGCAACGGTGTTTTACCGATTGCGTAACAAACAGAGGGGCCTTTCGCGGATAAATCCGCTCCTACAGGCGTTGCATGCCCCTGTAGGAGCGGATTTATCCGCGATGAATCAAAACTGGCCCTAGCGGCAGTTACTTGCCAGTCCACTCCTTCACGCGATCAGGATGCTTGGCCACCCAGTCCTTGGCCGCCGCCTCAGGCTTGGCGCCTTCCTGGATCGCCAGCATCACCTCGCCGATCTCATCCTTGGACTGCCAGCTGAACTTCTTCAGGAAGTCCGCCACTTCCGGTGCCTTGGTCGCCAGCTCCTTGCTGCCGATGCTGTTCACGGTCTCAGCCGCGCCATACACGCCTTTCGGGTCTTCGAGGAACTTCAGCTTCCACTTGGCGAACATCCAGTGCGGCACCCAGCCGGTCACTGCAATCGACTGTTGCTTGGCATACGCGCGGCCCAGCTCGGCGGTCATCGCCGCGCCGGAACTGGCCTGCAGTTTGTACCCGGTCAGGTCGTAGTCCTTGATCGCCTGGTCGGTCTTGATCATCACCCCGGAGCCGGCATCGATACCGACGATCTTTTGCTTGAAGCTGCTGTCGGTCTTGAGGTCGGCAATGCTCACGGCCTTGACGTACTCGGGGACGATCAGGCCAATCTTGGCATCCTTGAAGTTCGCGCCGTAGTCGACCACGTTGTCCTTGTTCTTGGCCCAGTATTCACCGTGGGTTACCGGCAGCCAGGCCGAGAGCATGGCGTCGAGCTTGCCGGTGGCCACACCCTGCCACATGATGCCGGTGGCAACCGCCTGCAGCTTCACGTCGTAGCCGAGTTTCTGCTTGATTACTTCCGCGGCCACGTTGGTGGTCGCCACACTGTCGGCCCAACCATCCACGTAACCAATGCTTACTTCTTTGGCCATGGCCTGTGCAGCGCCCATGGCCAATACCAGGGCGGTGCCCACACCCAGGAAACGGCGCATTCTTGTAAAAGTAGCCATCAAAGCATCCCCTCGTCAGGTCTTGGAGATTGCATCATCTTCCTGCAACAAAGGTCGACCTGCTCCCACTGCGACCTGTACCTGCCCCATATGCGACAGCACTGTGCCATTAGCGGCATCGGCCTACGCCGGCCTGCGCGATCCTTGCATGCCAAAGGATTGGCGCCGGGCTACTATCTAACGTTTTGCGCCTGACGATGGACCGCCCGATGCCTGATGCTTCCCGCTTGTTGCTGCCGTTGTACCTGCTCGCCTGCCTGCTTGCCCTGCTCGGCCTGGGGGCGCTCTGGTACGGGCTGGGCAAGCCCGTCGTGCTGCCCGACGCAGCCAGCCCCACGCATAAACTGCAGTGCGCGTCGTACACGCCGTTCGACAAGGACCAGTCGCCATTCGACCAGCCCTTCCGCCTGCGCCCTGCGCGCATGGACGCCGACCTGGCGTTGCTGGCCGAGCGATTCCAGTGCATCCGCACCTATTCCATGACCGGCCTTGAGGCAATCCCGGCGTTGGCACGCAAGCATGGCCTGAAGGTGATGCTCGGGGCCTGGGTCAACGCCAACCCGGTCGACACCGAGAAGGAGGTAGCCGCGCTGATCGCCGCCGCCAATGCCAACCCGGACGTGGTCAGCGCGGTAATCGTCGGCAACGAGGCGCTGCTGCGCAAGGAAGTCACCGGCGAGCGGCTGGCCGCGCTGATCAACACGGTGAAAAGCCAGGTCAAGGTGCCGGTGACCTACGCCGATGTCTGGGAATTCTGGTTGCAGCACCCGCAGGTGGCGCCAGCAGTGGACTTTCTGACCATCCACTTGTTGCCCTACTGGGAAGACGACCCGCGCGGTATCGACGACGCCCTGGTGCATGTCGCCGAGGTACGGCGGGCATTCGGCACCCGCTTTGCGCCCAAGGACATCTTCATTGGCGAAACCGGCTGGCCCAGCGAAGGCCGCCAACGCGAGACCGCCGTCCCCAGCCGGGCCAACGAGGCACGTTTCATTCGGGGGTTCGTCAGCATGGCCGAGGCCAATGGTTGGCACTACAACCTGATCGAAGCGTTCGATCAGCCGTGGAAGCGCGCCAGCGAAGGCGCTGTGGGTGGTTATTGGGGGCTCTACGATGCCGACCGCCAGGACAAGGGAGTGCTCGAAGGGCCGGTCAGCAACCTGCATTACTGGCCGCAGTGGTGGCTGGCAAGCGTGCTGTTGATGGTGGCCACGCTGCTGATGGCCGGGCGCCCTGCTACACCGCTGGCGGCCTTGCTGCTACCGCTGCTGGCCGCCTTTGGCGCGGGCTGCCTGGGTTTGTGGGGCGAGTTGATGCGCACCCATGCGCGGTTTGCCGGGGAATGGCTGTGGGCAGTGGTGCTGGCCGGGTTGAACCTGCTGGTGCTGGCCCATGCAGCTTTGGCCCTGGTGCACCGCACAGGCTGGCGCGAGCGACTGTTCGGTTGGCTACAGGCGCGGGCGGGATGGCTATTGCTGGCGGCGGGGTTTGCCGCGGCGGTGAGCATGCTGGCGATGGTGTTCGACCCGCGCTACCGCAGCTTCCCGAGCGTGGCGCTGGCATTGCCGGCGGTGGTGTACCTGCTGAGGCCGGTGGCTTCACGGCGAGCGGAGGTGGCGTTGCTGGCGTTCATCGTCGGTGCCGGGGTGTTGCCGCAGTTGTATCGGGAAGGTTTGGAGAATCAGCAGGCCTGGGGCTGGGCGGTGGTCAGTGTGTTGATGACTGCAGCGCTCTGGCAGAGTGTGCGGTTTGCCAAACGCTTGTAGGAGCGGCCTTGCGTCGCGAATGGGCCGCGTACCGGCCCCAGCATTCTCGGCGTCGCCGCTGATATCCTGGGGCCGCTCTGCGGCCCTTTGGCGACCCAAGGCCGCTCCTACAGAGATTGTGCATTTCTTCAGGCAACGGTTTGCCGCACCAGCCGCAACCCCGCCAGCACCACCACGAACACCGCAATGCTGGCGGTATACAGCACCAGGGCAGGAATGCCGAACACCAGCGCCAGCACCGCCAGCCACCACCCGACGCGCCCGGTAACTGCCTGCGCGAGCAAGGCCAGCCCGAGCCCGGCCCAGGCCATCACCTGGAAGTGAATGCCCAACCCCAGCAGCGCGCGTACCTGGCACTGCCAGTGGTCGCCTGGCACCGCGCACAACCCGACCCACTGTCCATCTTCCATCAACCCATAGCGCACGCCATAACTGGCCGCGAGCCAGAGCGCCAGAAACATCAGCAGTAGAGCGGCCGGCAGCGATCGAGACATCCCATTCTCCAATAGCGGTAATCGAAATCATCCATGATCACCCAAGCACAGTTCTAAGGCAAAATCACAACCCTGCAGCTATGTTGCAGATAACAAGCACACCAAAGGCCCCCGCACTTGGCAACTTTGCCAAGGCAGCCGTGGTCCTAGCCTGCGTACTGCACGACCTTGAACCTTCTGGGGGAATACATGCTTCGATTTTGGCGCCTCGCCGCCCTTCTTGGCGGCCTGCTCATGGCTGCGGCCGCTTCGGCGCGGGATATCGACGCCGCGAGCTACGGCTACCCCTTGACCAACCCGTTCGAGGCGACCATCGCCACCACGCCGCCGGAGCAGCGCCCAACCCTGCCCAGCGACGATGACATCGACCAGTCCGACTACAGCCTGAACCTGCGCCCGGAGCGCGAGTTCACCCTGCCCGACAACTTCTGGGCGGTGAAGAAGCTCAAGTACCGACTGGCGCGTCAGGACCACGAGGCACCGCTGATCTTTATTATTGCCGGTACCGGTGCGCCCTACTCCAGCAGCATCAACGAATACCTCAAGAAGCTGTTCTACCAGGCCGGCTTCCACGTGGTGCAGCTGTCGTCGCCGACCAGCTACGACTTCATGAGCGCCGCCTCGCGCTTCGCCACCCCCGGGGTCAGCCAGGAAGACGCCGAAGACATGTACCGGGTGATGCAAGCCGTGCGTGCCCAGCACCCGCGCCTGCCGGTCAGCGAGTACTACCTCACCGGCTACAGCCTGGGCGCGCTGGACGCCGCATTCGTCAGCCACCTGGACGAAACCCGGCGCAGCTTCAACTTCAAGCGCGTGCTGCTGCTCAATCCACCCGTCAACCTGTACACCTCGATCAACAACCTCGACAAACTGGTGCAGACCCAGGTCAAGGGCATCGACCGCAGCACAACGTTCTATGAACTGATGCTGGAGAAGCTCACCCGCTACTTCCAGGACAAGGGCTACATCGACCTCAACGACGCCCTGCTGTACGACTTCCAGCAGTCGAAACAGCACCTGTCCAACGAACAGATGGCCATGCTCATCGGCACCTCGTTCCGCTTCTCGGCGGCCGACATCGCCTTCACCTCCGACCTGATCAACCGCCGCGGCCTGATCATTCCACCGAAGTTCCCGATCACCGAGGGCAGCAGCCTGACGCCGTTCTTCAAGCGTGCGCTGCAATGCGACTTCGATTGCTACATGACCGAGCAGGTGATCCCTATGTGGCGCGCCCGCACCGATGGCAACAGCATCCTGCAGCTGGTCAACCAGGTCAGCCTGTATGCGCTGGAAGACTACCTGCACAACAGCGACAAGATCGCCGTGATGCACAACGCCGACGACGTCATCCTCGGCCCCGGCGACATCGGTTTCCTGCGCAAGGTGTTTGGCGATCGCCTGACCCTTTACCCCCATGGCGGCCATTGCGGCAACCTCAATTACCGCGTCAACAGCGACGCCATGCTGGAGTTCTTCCGTGGCTAACAAATTCCTCCTCGCCACCGCACTGCTAGTCGTCGCCGGCAATGCCCTGGCCGCGGAAACCGCGCCACGGGCCAGCGTGATCGAAGCCGACCCGCAGGTGGCCGGCCCCGCACCGCTTTCGCCCGAGGCCGATGGCTTCATCGACCCCCTGCGCGAACTGAAATTCAACCCTGGGCTCGACCAGCGCGAATTCGAACGTTCCACCCTGGAAGCGTTGAACGTGTACGACCCGCTGGAATCGGTGAACCGGCGCATTTATCACTTCAACTACCGTCTCGACCAATGGGTGCTGCTGCCACTGGTCAACGGCTACCAGTACGTCACCCCCAGCTTCGTACGCACCGGGGTGAGCAACTTCTTCAACAACCTGGGTGACGTGCCGAACCTGTTCAACAGCGTGCTGCAGCTCAAGGCCAAGCGCTCGGCAGAAATCACCGCGCGGCTGATGTTCAACACCATCATCGGTGTGGGCGGCTTGTGGGACCCGGCCACCAGCATGGGCCTGCCGCGCCAGAGCGAAGACTTTGGCCAGACCCTGGGCTTCTATGGCGTGCCGGAGGGGCCGTACCTGATGTTGCCGGTGCTCGGCCCCTCGAACCTGCGCGACACCACCGGGCTGGTGGTGGACTATGCCGGCGAGCAGGCGGTCAATTACCTGAACGTGGCCGAGGCCACCAAAGACCACCCGGAGATCTTTGCCTTGCGCGTGGTGGACAAGCGTTACACCACCAAATTCCGCTATGGGCAGCTCAACTCACCGTTCGAGTACGAGAAAGTGCGGTATGTGTATACCCAGGCGCGCAAGCTGCAGATCGCCGAATAAGCGGGCCTGGCCTCTTCGCGGGTAACCCCGCTCCCACAGGGATCACCTCAGGCCAGTGACCTGCGCAATACCTGTGGGAGCGGCTTTGGCCGCGAAGAGGCCAATACATAAGCGGGCCTGGCCTCTTCGCGGGTAAACCCGCTCCCACAGGGATCACCTCAGGCCAGTGACCTGCGCAGTACCTGTGGGAGCGGCTTTAGCCGCGAAGAGGCCAATACATAAGCGGGCCTGGCCTCTTCGCGGGTAAACCCGCTCCCACAGGGGTCACCTCAGGCCAGTGACCTGCGCAGTACCTGTGGGAGCGGCTTTAGCCGCGAAGAGGCCAATACAGGCGGCATCAAATGCCCAGGAACTGGCACAACTCGCGCTTCTTGGCCAGGGCATCGCGCCGCCCCAGTTCGATCAGCTCGCTGCAATAACTGGCCTCGAACAACAGATAGCTCAGCACCCCTGCCCCGCTGGTCCGGGTCGCGCCCGGGCCACGCAGGAACAGGCGCAACGCCGCCGGCAGCTCGCGCCGGTGCCGCGCTGCAATCTCATCCAGCGGTTGGCTTGGAGCCACCACCAGCACCTCGATCGGTGCCAGCCCTAGGCCCCGTGCATCCAGGTGCGCTGGCAACATCCGGCTGAGGTGGTTGAGCCGTTGCAGCAGTTCGATGTCGTCTTCAAGGCTGTCGATAAAGGTGCTGTTGAGCATGTGCGCGCCGATCTGCGCCAGGCTCGGCTGCTGGCCGCTGAACCTGCGCTGCACTGGCATCGGCGCCGCCGGGCGCTGCGGGTTGCCACTGACCCCGACCACCAGCACCCGGCTGGCACCCAGATGCAGGGCCGGGCTGATGGGCGCCGACTGGCGCACCGCACCGTCGCCGTAATACTCGTCGCCCAGGCGCACCGGTGCAAACAGCAGCGGGATCGCGGCGCTGGCCAGCAGGTGATCGATGGTCAACGGCGTAGGCACACCGATGCGGCGGTGGCGCAGCCAGGCGTCGATGGTGCCGCGCCCTTGGTAGAAGGTGACCGCCTGGCCGCTTTCGTAGCCGAATGCGGTCACGGCGACGGCCTGTAGCTGCTCGGCGGCGATGGCGTGGCCGATGCCATCCAGGTCCAGGTGCGAGGCCAACAGCCCCCGCAAGGGGCTGCTGTCGAGCAAGGCCACCGGCACCTGGCCACCGACTCCCAGCAGGCTGTGGCCGACGAAGCGGCTGGCCTGGCGCACCACGCCGGGCCAGTCACTGCGGATGACCAGATGGCTGCGAAAGTTCTGCCAGAACGTGGTGAGGCGCTGCACGGCGTCGTTGAAGCGGGTGGCGCCACTGGCCAGGGTCACTGCATTGATGGCGCCGGCCGAAGTGCCGACGATGACCGGGAACGGGTTGCGGGCGCCGGGTGGCAGCAGCTCGGCAATGCCGGCGAGAACGCCGACCTGATAGGCGGCCCGGGCGCCGCCGCCAGAAAGGATCAGACCGGTTACCGGAGGTGGCGCCATGGATTCCTTCCTGGATCAGCTGTTTTCAGGCCCGGCCCAATCGCCGGCAAGCCGGCCCCCACAGGTATCACACAGCTTTCAAGGCCAGTGGTGTACCTGTGGCAGCTGGCTTGCCGGCGATAGAGCCGGTACAGGCAACACAAAGTTCAGCGTTTTTTCTTGTCATACAGCCGCGGCGCGCCCTCAGGCCGCGACTTGAAGCGCCGGTGCGCCCACAGGTACTGCTCGGGGCATTCACGCAGCACGCCTTCGACCCACTGGTTGATGCGCAGGCAATCGGCCTCTTCGCTCTCACCGGGGAAGCCCTCCAGTGGCGGGTGAATGACCAGACGATAGCCGCTTCCGTCCTCCAGGCGCTTCTGGGTGAACGGAATCACCTGCGCCTTGCCCAGACGGGCGAACTTGGTGGTCGCGGTGACCGTGGCCGCCGGAATACCGAACAACGGCACGAAGATGCTCTGCTTGGCGCCGTAGTCCTGGTCTGGTGCGTACCAGATCGCCCGGCCCGAGCGCAGCAGCTTGAGCATGCCACGTACGTCATCACGCTCCACCGCCAGCGAATCGAGGTTATGCCGCTCACGGCCACTGCGCTGGATGAAGTCGAACAGCGGGTTGCCGTGCTCGCGGTACATGCCGTCGATGGTGTGGGCCTGGCCAAGCAGCGCGGCGCCGATTTCCAGGGTGGTGAAGTGCACCGCCATCAGAATGGCGCCCTGCCCGGCCTGCTGCGCAGCCTGCAGGTGTTCGAGGCCTTCGATGTGAGCCAGGCGCGCCAGGCGGGCCTTTGGCCACCACCAGCTCATGGCCATTTCGAAGAAGGCGATACCGGTGGAAGCGAAGTTGGCCTTGAGCAGGCGCCGCCGTTCGTCGTCGGACAGCTCCGGGAAGCACAGCTCGAGGTTGCGCGCGGCAATGCGCCGGCGCTCGCCGGCCACACGGTACATCAGCGCGCCCAGGGCACTGCCGAGCCACAGCAGGGCACGGTAAGGCAACTGCACCACCAGCCACAGCAGGCCCAGGCCAAGCCACAGGCCCCAGAATCGCGGGTGGAGGAAGTAGGGTCGAAAACGCGGGCGTTCCATTGAAGCTTCCGGCAAGACAAAGACCGGGCATTCTACATCGGATCGGCACCGGTTGCGGCCGACCGGTCTTATCGTTATAAGTCAGGGCACTTTTTTCGCAACAAGCCGTCTATGCAGACCATGAGCCCAAACCACACACCCGACACCGCCTCCGTGTTCCAGCTCAAGGGCAGCATGCTCGCCATCACTGTGCTGGAACTGGGGCGCAACGACCTGGAAGCCCTCGACCGCCAGCTGGCAGCGAAAGTGGCCCAGGCCCCCAATTTCTTCAGCAATACGCCGCTGGTGCTGGCGCTGGACAAGCTGCCAGCCGACGAAGGGGCGATCGACCTGCCCGGGCTGATGCGTATCTGCCGCCACCATGGCCTGCGAACCCTGGCGATCCGCGCCAACCGCATCGAGGACATCGCCGCGGCGATCGCCATCGACCTGCCGGTGCTGCCGCCGTCTGGCGCGCGCGAGCGGCCGCTGGAACCTGAGCCCGAGGTGAAGAAACCCGAACCGGCACAGGCTCCTGTGCCAGCCCCGGAGCCTGTGCAAGAGGTGCGCCCGACCCGCATCATCACTTCACCGGTGCGTGGCGGCCAGCAGATCTACGCCCAGGGTGGCGACCTGATCGTCACCGCCTCGGTCAGCCCGGGCGCGGAACTTCTCGCCGATGGCAACATCCATGTGTACGGCGCCATGCGCGGCCGTGCCCTGGCCGGGATCAAAGGCAATACCAAGGCGCGTATCTTCTGCCAGCAGATGACCGCCGAAATGGTCTCGATCGCCGGCCAGTACAAGGTGTGCGAAGACCTGCGCCGCGACCCGCTGTGGGGCGCCGGCGTGCAAGTCAGCCTGTCCGGTGACGTGTTGAACATCACCCGTCTTTAACGGATACTTGCCGTCATTTTTAGAGCAACTTTTTTATCTGTTGCCGTTTTTTTGCTTTTTGCTGGGACACGTGTCCCGACTTATTTAGGGGTGAAACACCTTGGCCAAGATTCTCGTCGTTACTTCCGGCAAGGGGGGTGTGGGCAAGACCACCACCAGCGCCGCCATCGGCACCGGCCTCGCACTGCGCGGCCACAAGACGGTCATCGTCGACTTCGACGTGGGCCTGCGTAACCTCGACCTGATCATGGGCTGCGAGCGCCGCGTGGTGTATGACTTCGTCAACGTGGTCAACGGCGAAGCCAACCTGCAGCAAGCCCTGATCAAGGACAAGCGCCTCGAGAACCTGTTCGTGCTGGCCGCCAGCCAGACCCGCGACAAGGACGCGCTGACCCAGGAAGGCGTGGAAAAGGTCCTGATGGACCTGAAAGAGCAGTTTGAGTACGTCATCTGCGACTCCCCGGCCGGTATCGAGAAAGGCGCCCACCTGGCGATGTACTTCGCCGACGAAGCCATCGTCGTGACCAACCCGGAAGTCTCCTCGGTACGTGACTCGGACCGCATGCTGGGCATCCTGTCGAGCAAGTCGCGCCGCTCCGAGAACGGCGAAGAGCCGATCAAGGAACACCTGCTGATCACCCGTTACCACCCCGAGCGCGTGGTGAAGGGCGAAATGCTCAGCGTCGCCGACGTCGAAGAAATCCTGTCGATCAAGCTCAAGGGCGTGATCCCCGAGTCCCAAGCCGTGCTCAAGGCTTCCAACCAGGGTATCCCGGTCATCCTCGACGATCAGAGCGATGCCGGCCAGGCCTACAGCGACGCGGTCGACCGCCTGCTGGGCAAAGAGAAGCCGATGCGCTTCATCGATGTACAGAAGAAGGGATTCTTCGAGCGCATTTTCGGGAGCAAATAAACCATGAACCTTTTTGACTTCTTTCGTGGCAGGCAGAAACAGACCAGCGCGTCGGTAGCGAAAGAGCGTCTACAGATCATCGTGGCGCACGAGCGCGGCCAACGCAGCGAGCCGGACTACCTGCCGGCGCTGCAGAAAGAACTGCTGGAAGTGATCCGCAAGTACGTGAACATCGGCAACGACGATGTGCACATCGAGCTGGAAAACCAGGGCAGCTGCTCGATTCTGGAGCTGAACATCACCTTGCCTGATCGCTGATCCGGCTGAAAGTTGGGGCTGCTTTGCAGCCCTTTCCGACTCGTCCGGCGCCCCGGCAAGGCCGCTCCAACAGGAATCGCGTATTCCCTGTAGGAGCGGCCTTGCCGGGGCGTCGGACCGGTCGGAAAGGGCCGCAAAGCGGCCCCAATGGTTTTTCCCGATTTGACCGAGACCCTGCAATGCCGCTGTCCAACATCCAGATCCTCCATGAAGACGCCGCCATTCTGGTGATCAACAAGCCGACTTTGCTGCTGTCGGTCCCCGGCCGTGCCGAAGACAACAAGGACTGCCTGATCACCCGCCTGCAGGAAAACGGCTACCCGGACGCGCTGATCGTGCACCGCCTGGACTGGGAAACCTCCGGCATCATCCTGCTGGCCCGCGATGCCGATAGCCACCGCGAGCTGTCGCGCCAGTTCCACGACCGCGAAACCGAAAAGGCCTACACCGCGTTGTGCTGGGGCCAACCGGCGCTGGACAGCGGCAGCATCGACCTGCCGCTGCGCTACGACCCGCCCACCAAGCCACGGCACGTGGTGGACCATGAACAGGGCAAGCACGCCCTGACCTTCTGGCGCATCGTCGAGCGCTGCGGGGATCATTGCCGGGTCGAGCTGACACCGATCACCGGCCGCTCGCACCAGCTGCGCGTGCACATGTTGTCGATCGGCCATCCTCTGCTGGGTGACCGCCTGTATGCCAACCCCCAGGCGCTGGCGGCCCATGAGCGGCTGTGCCTGCATGCCTCGATGCTGAGCTTCACCCACCCGGTCAGCGGCGAGCGCTTGAAGTTCGAGTGCCCTGCCCCGTTCTGATCTTGCTGGGCCTGTAGCGGCCTCTTCGCGGCTGAAGCCGCTCCCACAGGTATTGCACAGCCTTGAGAGCAGTGCGGTCCCAGTGGGAGCGGCTTTAGCCGCGAAGAGGCCGACACAAATTGTCGACTCAATAGGCTAAACTCGCGCCACTGCTGTCTGGAGTGAGTTATGCGCGAAGCACTGAATACCGGCCTGATTGAATTCCTCAAGGCCTCCCCGACGCCCTTCCATGCCACCGCCAGCCTGGCCCAGCGCCTGGAGGCGGCCGGCTACCAGCGCCTGGACGAGCGTGACAGCTGGGCCACGGTGCCTGGTGGACGCTACTACGTTACCCGCAACGACTCCTCGATCATCGCCCTCAAGCTGGGCAAGCAGCCGCCGCTGCTGAACGGCATCCGCATGGTCGGTGCGCACACCGACAGCCCGTGCCTGAGGGTCAAGCCGCAGCCCGAACTGCAGCGCCAGGGCTTCCTGCAACTGGGTGTGGAAGTGTATGGCGGCGCGCTGCTTGCGCCGTGGTTCGACCGCGACCTGTCGCTGGCCGGGCGGGTCACCTTCCGCCGTGACGGCAAGGTCGAGAGCCAGCTGATCGACTTCAAGCTGCCGATCGCGATCATTCCCAACCTGGCCATCCACCTGAACCGCACCGCCAACGAAGGCTGGCAGATCAACCCGCAGAACGAACTGCCCCCCATTCTGGCTCAGGTGGCCGGTGACGAGCGCATCGACTTTCGCGCCGTGCTCACCGAGCAACTGGCCCGCGAGCATGACCTCAACGCCGACGTCGTGCTGGATTACGAGCTGAGCTTCTACGATACCCAGGACGCTGCGCTGATCGGCCTTAACGGTGACTTCATCGCCGGCGCCCGCCTGGACAACCTGCTGTCGTGCTATGCCGGCCTGCAGGCGCTGCTGGCCGCCGACAGCGACGAGACCTGCGTGCTGGTGTGCAACGACCATGAAGAAGTCGGCAGCTGCTCGGCCTGCGGTGCCGACGGCCCTATGCTCGAACAGACGCTGCAGCGCCTGCTGCCGGACGGCGATGCCTACGTGCGTACCATCCAGCGCTCGCTGATGGTCTCGGCCGACAACGCCCACGGCGTGCACCCCAACTACGCCGACAAGCACGACGGCAACCACGGCCCCAAGCTCAACGCCGGGCCGGTGATCAAGGTCAACAACAACCAGCGCTACGCCACCAACAGCGAAACCGCCGGGTTCTTCCGCCACCTGTGCATGGCCGAGGAAGTGCCGGTGCAGAGTTTCGTGGTACGCAGCGACATGGGTTGTGGTTCGACCATCGGGCCGATCACGGCCAGCCATCTTGGCGTGCGTACGGTAGATATCGGCTTGCCGACCTTTGCCATGCATTCGGTTCGTGAACTGTGCGGCAGCCATGACCTGGCGCACCTGGTGAAGGTGCTGTCGGCGTTCTACCGGAGCCGCGAGCTGCCTTGAGATCCTGGGGGTGCTGTGCACCCCTTTCGCACCACAAGGCCGCTTCGACAGAAATCGCATAGCCGCTGCAGGACCGGCCTTGTGTCGCGAAAGGGCTGCACAGCAGCCCGAGAATTCCTCAGGCCAATTGCTGCTCAGGATCAATCCCCCTTCTGCCCAACCCGCTATGCTTGTTGTATGGCTCCCAAAGCAGAAGGACCGCTGCCCATGTCCCCTTTCCTTTCACTGTTCGTGCCGGTGTTTCTGTTCCTGATGCTGCTGACCATCGGCTTCAGCATGCGCGAGCGCAATATCGGCGTGCTGATGATGTGGATCGGCACGCTGGGCATTTTTGGCCTCACCTGCTGGACGATCCTGGAGAAACTGCCGACATAAACCTCTACACTCGGTCAATCGTTTGACCTGAGGTAGATTTCCCGGTGCCAGCCTTTCTGCGTTGCCTAGCCCTGCTGCTGTTCATCTTCATGTCCCCGTTACAGGCGGCGGGCTTGCCCAGCCTGTTGGGCTCCAGCGCCCCCGCCCAGCCCGAAGCCACCGAGCCACTGGGCAAATCGCTGGACGAGGTGATCAAGAACCTCGAAAACGACCAGCAACGCGCCAAGCTGCTGGCCGACCTGAAGAAGCTGCGCGACGCCACCCAGCAATCGCAACCCACCGTCGAACAGGGTGTTCTGGGCCTGATCGGCGGCGCCCTGCACGACTTTGAAAAGCAGTTCAGCGGTGACTCCAGCCCGTTCTACCGCTGGTCGCAGGAAATCGAACAGGCCCAGGCCGAACTGTCCGAGCTGATCGTGCCGGTGCATCAGTGGCCGGCCATCCTGTTCGGCTTCGCCGCTGTCATTGCGGTATGGAGCCTGCTGGCCTATGCCTTCAACTGGGTGGGCCACCGCGTGCGGGTGCGTTTCGGCCTGACCGAGGAACTGCCGCAACACCCGCGCACCTGGGACCTGGTGCGCTTTGCCCTGCGCAAGCTGGGGCCGTGGCTGGTGGCACTGATCTTCACCGTGTACCTGAGCTTCGCCTTGCCTCCGTCGCTGGGCAAGTCGCTGGCCATGGTGCTGGCCTATGCACTGGTGGTCGGGACCTGCTTCTCGGCCATCTGCGTGATCGCCTTCTCGCTGCTCGACGGCCCCCATCGCCACCGCGCCCTGCACATCCTGCGCCACCGGGCCTTCCGCCCGCTGTGGCTGATCGGCAGCTTCGCCGCCTTTGGCGAGGCCATGAGCGACCCGCGCATGCTGGTCGCCCTGGGTACTCACCTGGCCCATGCGCTGGCGACACTGGCCAATGTCATTGCGGCGCTTTCGTCCGGCCTGTTCATCCTGCGCTTCCGTCGGCCGATCGCCCACCTGATCCGCAACCAGCCGCTGGCCCGGCGCCTGACCCGGCGCACCCTGAGCGACACCATCGAAATCCTCGGCAGTTTCTGGTTCGTGCCGGCGCTGATCCTGGTGGCCGTGTCGCTGTTCGCCACCTTCATTTCCGCCGGAGATACCAGTACCGCCCTGCGCCAGTCACTGATGTGCACCGTGCTGGTGGTGGTGTGCATGGTGCTCAACGGCCTGGTGCGCCGGCACGCCGCCAACCCCAAACGCGCCAGCAAGCGCCAGGCGGTGTATGCCGAGCGCCTGCGCAACTTCGGCTACCTGCTGGTGCATCTGTTCATCTGGCTGGTTTTCATCGAACTGGGGCTGCGCGTGTGGGGGCTGTCGATGATCAGCTTCGCCGAGGGTGACGGCCATGAGGTGAGCGTGCGCCTGCTGGGCCTGGCCGGCACACTGATCGTCGCCTGGCTGGTATGGATCCTCGCCGACACCGCGGTGCACCATGCCCTGGTGCGTTCGCGCCGGGGCCTGGCCAACGCCCGCGCGCAGACCATGATGCCGCTGATCCGCAACGTGATGTTCGTGGTGATCTTCATCATCGCGGTGATCGTCGCCCTGGCCAACATGGGCATGAACGTCACGCCGCTGCTGGCCGGTGCCGGTGTGATCGGCCTGGCCATCGGTTTTGGCGCACAGTCGCTGGTGGCCGACCTGATCACCGGCTTGTTCATCATCATCGAAGACTCGCTGGCGATCGATGACTACGTCGATGTCGGCGGCCACCTGGGCACGGTCGAGGGCCTGACTATCCGGACCGTGCGCCTGCGTGACATCGATGGCATCGTGCATACCATCCCGTTCAGCGAGATCAAGAGCATCAAGAACTACTCCCGCGAGTTCGGCTATGCGATCTTCCGCGTGGCCATCCCGCACAGCATGAACATCGACCAGGCGATCACACTGATCCGCGAAGTGGGGCAAAAACTGCGCAACGACCCGCTGATGCGCCGCAATATCTGGTCGCCTCTGGAATTGCAGGGGGTGGAGAGTTTCGAGTCGGGCTCGGCAATCCTGCGGGCACGGTTCAAGACCGCGCCGATCAAGCAATGGGAAGTGTCACGGGCATTCAACCTGGCGCTGAAGCGTCAGCTCGATGCGGCCGGGCTGGACCTGGCGACGCCGCGCCTGTCGGTGCAGGTGGTCACCGCCGGCGGTGGCGGGATGGCAGAAAAGAGTTCTTCCAGTTAGGGCCCTTTCGCGGGCAAGCCCGCGAAGAATCCAACACCTCAGCCAGCATGGGCGCGGATGCGAATGGCATCGTGCCGCCAATATTCCAGGTCACAGTCGATCAGGCGCCCATGCTGGTCGCTGTTGACCCGGGTGATGTGCAAACCTGGGCTACCCACCGACACCTTCAATGCCCCCGCCGCCTCCACCGGCAAGGCGGTCGGCAGGATTTCAAAGCACACCTGCCCGTACTGGATGCCATACACCCGCCCGTAGATCTCGGTCAGCGACTGCGCCAGGTCCTGATCGAGGATCCCGGGGAAGTACTTCGGGTTCAGATAGTGCTCGGCATACAGCACTGCCCGCCCATCAATGCGCCGCAAGCGGCAGATCCGCACCACGCTGGACAGCGCCGGCAGTTGCAGGCGCGCGCAGATCGCCGCCGAAGCCGGCTGCAGGCGCGCCGAGAGCAATTCGGTAATGGCCACCCGCCCCTGGTCCCGCACCATCGCATGAAAATGGCTACGCTCGATCAGGTCGTAGGTCAGCCGCTGCGGTGCGACGAACCAGCCACGCCGTTCTTCGCGGTAGATCAAGCCCTGGGCTTCCAGCTGCACCAGCGCCTCGCGCAAGGTTATGCGTGTGGTGTCGAACACTTCGCTGAGCTTGCGTTCAGCCGGCAATTTGCCGCCCGGCGCCAGCAGGCCGTGCTCGATCTGCTCTTGCAGCGCATGGCAGATGGCTGTTACCGCACGCGGTGGCGTCGACTGCATCAAAAGGTTACCTATCTGGACTAGTCCAGCCCCATGACGGGGCCTTTGGAGAATAGTGCAAGCCTAGGCAGGGCTGATGAACATCCTGTGACACAGGCTTCGGCCAGGCACTGCCAGAAACGCGCCAAGCCAGCAGAGCCGGGGTGATTGGGTGGTCTACGCTGTAGCTTCAAGGCCTGTGTTGGCCCTGCCCTACATCAAACTGTCACGCAAGCGGCCTACCTTGGCTCAAGCTTTGCTGACCTAGACCAACGGTCAGCAATAACAGCTTCACTCATAACAACGATCGCTAAAGGCACCCACCCAAGGAGCTTCGGATGAAAAAGTTGTTCATGGCGTCACTGCTCGGCTCGGCCATTACCCTGTGTACCTCGGCGATGGCCGCCGGCCCCGACCTCAAGGCCCTGGAAGACGCCGCCCGCAAGGAAGGCAACGTCAACAGCGTCGGCATGCCCGATGCCTGGGCCAACTGGAAAGGCACCTGGGACGATCTGGCCAGCAAGTACGGCCTCAAGCACAGCGACACCGACATGAGCTCGGCCCAGGAAATCGCCAAGTTCGAAGCCGAGAAGGACAACGCCAGCGCCGACATCGGCGACGTCGGTGCCGCCTTCGGCCCGATCGCCGCCAGCAAGGGCGTGACCCAGCCGTACAAGCCGAGCACCTGGGACCAGGTGCCTGAGTGGGCCAAGGACAAGGACGGCCACTGGGCGCTGGCCTATACCGGCACCATTGCCTTCATCATCAACAAGGACCTGGTCAAGGAAGGCGATCGCCCGACCAGCTGGCACGACCTGGAAAAAGGCAAGTACAAGGTCGCGATCGGTGACGTCGGCACCGCTGCCCAGGCCGCCAACGGCGTTCTGGCTGCGGCCATCGCCTACAAGGGTGACGAAAAGAACATCGAGCCTGGCCTGCAACTGTTCACCAAACTGGCCCAGCAGAAACGCCTGTCATTGGCCAACCCGACCATCCAGACCCTGGAGAAGGGCGAGGTGGAAGTCGGTGTGGTTTGGGACTTCAACGGCCTGAGCTATCGCGAGCAGATCGACCCGAAACGCTTCGAGGTGCTGATCCCGTCCGATGGTTCGGTGATTTCGGGCTATACCACCGTGATCAACAAGTACGCCAAGCACCCGAACGCGGCGAAGCTTGCGCGCGAGTACATTTTCAGCGACGCCGGGCAGATCAACCTGGCCAAGGGGCATGCGCGACCAATCCGTGCCGAGCACCTGAAGCTGCCGGAGGATGTGCAGGCCAAGCTGCTGCCCAACGAGCAGTACAAGGCAGCGCAACCGATCAAGGATGCCGCGGCCTGGGAAGCGACCTCCAAGGCACTGCCACAGAAGTGGCAGGAGCAAGTGATCATCGAGATGGAATAAAGGGCTAGCTTTTGTAATCCCTGACCCGGCCCTTTCGCGGGCAAGCCCGCTCCCACAGGTGAATCACTGCCCCTGAGCCTGTGATATCCCTGTGGGCGCGAGCTTGTCGGGGCGCCGAAACGCCACGAAGAGGCCAACGCGATTCAAGACTGGAGCCACCATGCATCACAACGTCATCCTGGTCCTGCTCGACGGCCTCAACTACCAGGTCGCCCACCACGCCATGGGCCACCTGCACGCCTATGTCGAGGCCGACCGCGCCGCGCTGTACCGCGTGGAATGCGAATTGCCGTCGCTGTCACGGCCGCTTTACGAGTGCATCCTCACAGGTGTGGCACCGATCGACAGTGGCATCGTGCACAACAACATCAACCGCCTGTCCAACCAGCGCAGCGTGTTCCACTACGCCCGGGAAGCCAACCTGGGTACTGCCGCGGCGGCTTATCACTGGATGAGCGAGCTGTACAACCGCTCCCCGTTCGACCCGCAACGCGACCGCCACACCCACGCGCCAAAGCTGCCAATCCAGCACGGCCTGTTCTACTGGGACGATCGCTACCCTGATTCGCACCTGCTGGCCGACGGCGAATACCTGCGTCGCCGGCATGCGCCGAACTTCCTCCTGGTGCACCCGATGAGCATCGACGATGTCGGCCACCGCCATGGCCTGGACAGCAGCCAGTACCGCAATGCCGCACGCAGCGCCGACATCCTCTTGTCCGACTACCTGCCGGGCTGGCTCGAAGAGGGCTACCAGGTGCTGGTCACCGCCGACCACGGCATGAACAACGACCGCTCGCACAACGGCCTGCTGGCCGAGGAGCGTGAGGTGCCGCTGTTCGTGTTCGGCGACGCCTTCAGCCTCGACCCGGCCGCCAAGCCGCTGCAGACCGAACTGTGCGGGACCATCTGCGAGCTGCTCGGTGCGGCACACGACAAGACTGTCTGCCGGGAGCTGCTCACGTGAGGGCCGGCAACCGTGGCCGCTACCTGGCCTTGCTCTGCCTGCTGCCGTTCGCGGTGTTCTTCGTCATCTTCCAGATCGCCCCGCTGGCCTGGGTCGCCATCAACAGCCTGCAATCGGAAGCGGGCTGGGGCGTGGACAACTTCAGCAAGGTGTTCGCCTCGAAGTTCTACCTGCAGGCGCTGCAACGCAGCCTGGAGATCAGTTTCTGGTCGAGCCTGTTCGGCATTGTCATCGCCACCCTCGGCGCCTACTCGCTGCGCCAGGTCGACTCGAAGCTGCGCGACTTCGTCAATGCCTTCGCCAACATGACCAGCAACTTCGCCGGGGTGCCGCTGGCCTTCGCCTTCATCATCCTGCTCGGCTTCAACGGTGCGCTGACCCTGCTGCTGAAACAGATCGGCCTGCTGGAAGACTTCAGCATCTACTCCAAGAGCGGCCTGATCCTGGTGTACACCTATTTCCAGATCCCGCTCGGCGTACTGCTGCTCTACCCCGCCTTCGACGCCCTGCGCGAAGACTGGCGTGAATCGGCCGCGCTGCTCGGCGCCAGCCACTGGCAGTTCTGGCGGCACATCGGCCTGCCGGTACTGACCCCGGCACTGCTGGGCACCTTCGTCATCCTGCTGGCCAACGCCCTCGGCGCCTACGCCACCGTGTATGCCCTGACCACCGGCAACTTCAACGTGCTGCCGATCCGCATTGCCGGCCTGGTGGCCGGGGACATCAGCCTCGATCCGAACCTGGCCAGCGCTTTGGCGGTGGTGCTGGTGGGGTTGATGACGCTGGTCACGGTGGTCCATCAATGGCTGCTCAAGAGGAGCTACCATGCGCGCTGAAAAGTCTTCCGCCGGGTTGTACCACCGCGTGGTCGTGTACCTGCTGTTCCTGATCCTGCTGCTGCCGCTGGCCGGCACCTTGCTCTACTCGCTGGCCACCAGCTGGTCGGCCAGCCTGCTGCCCAGCGGCCTGACCTTCAAATGGTACATCGCGCTGTGGAGCGAGCCACGCTTCCTGGCCGCGTTCGGCCAGTCGCTGCTGGTGTGCCTGGGCGCGCTGCTGCTGTCGGTGGTGCTGATCCTGCCGCTGCTGTTCGTGGTCCACTACCACTTCCCGAAACTCGACGCGCTGATGAACATCCTTATCCTGCTGCCGTTCGCGGTACCGCCGGTGGTGTCATCGGTGGGTCTGCTGCAGCTCTATGGCAGCGGCCCGATGGCGATGGTCGGCACGCCGTGGATCCTGATCGGCTGCTACTTCACCATCGCCTTGCCATTCATGTACCGGGCGATCACCAACAACCTGCAGGCGATCAACCTGCGCGACCTGATGGATGCCGCCCAGCTGCTCGGCGCCAGCACCTGGCAGGCCGCCTTGCTGGTGGTACTGCCGAACCTGCGCAAGGGCCTGATGGTGGCGCTGCTGCTGTCGTTCTCGTTCCTGTTCGGCGAGTTCGTGTTCGCCAACCTGCTGGTCGGTACCCGTTACGAGACCCTGCAGGTGTACCTGAACAACATGCGCAACAGCAGCGGCCACTTCAACAGCGCGCTGGTGATCTCCTACTTCGCCTTCGTGCTGGTGCTGACCTGGGTCGCCAACCGCCTGAACAAGGACAAAACCTGACATGAGCTTCGTCAGCGTACAGAACCTGCAAAAGAGCTACGCCGGCAGCCCGGTGTTCGAGAACATCGACTGCCAGATCGAACGCGGCCAGTTCGTCACCCTGCTCGGCCCCTCCGGCTGCGGCAAGTCCACCCTGCTGCGCTGCATCGCAGGCCTGACCCCGGTGGACGGTGGCAACATCCTTCTCGACGGCCACGACATCGTGCCGCTAAGCCCGCAAAAACGCGGCATCGGCATGGTGTTCCAGAGCTATGCGCTGTTCCCCAACATGACTGTGGAACAGAACGTCGCCTTTGGCCTGCGCATGCAAAAGGTCAAGGCCGATGAAAGCCTGCAGCGCGTGCGCGAAGCATTGGACCTGGTGGAGCTGGGCAGTTTCGCCGGGCGCTACCCGCACCAGCTGTCTGGTGGCCAGTGCCAACGCGTGGCCCTGGCCCGCTCGCTGGTCACCCGCCCGCGCTTGCTGCTGCTCGACGAGCCGTTGTCGGCGCTGGATGCGCGCATCCGCAAGCACCTGCGCGAGCAGATCCGTGCGATCCAGCGCGAGCTGGGGCTGACCACTATCTTCGTCACCCACGACCAGGAAGAGGCACTGACAATGTCGGACCGCATCTTCCTGATGAACCAGGGGCGCATCGTCCAGAGCGGCGATGCTGAAACCCTCTACACAGCGCCCGTCGACCTGTTCGCCGCCGGCTTCATCGGCAACTACAACCTGCTCGACGCCGACAGCGCCAGCCGCCTGCTGCAGCGCCCGGTGGCCGGCCGCCTGGCCATTCGCCCGGAGTCGATCACCTTGGGTGTCAACGGTGAACTGGACGCCGAGGTGCGCAGTCACAGCCTGCTTGGCAACGTCATCCGCTACCGCGTACAAGTGCGTGAGGTGGAACTGGTGGTCGACGTGCTCAATCGTTCGCCTGACGACCTGCATGCCGACGGCAAGCGCGTTTCCCTGTCGATCGACCCCACGGCGCTGCGCGAAGTGGCCTAAGGAGAATCACCATCATGGCATTGGCAATTTTCGATCTGGACGAAACCCTGATCCACGGCGACTGCGCGTCGCTGTGGAGTGAACAGATGGCCCGGCTGGGCTGGGTCGACGGCAAGGAATTCCTGCGCCGCGACCATGAACTGATGGAGGCTTACGGCAAGGGCCACCTGCGGATGGAAGACTATATGGCGTTCAGCCTGGAGCCGATTGCCGGGCGCACGCTGGAGGAAGTCGAGCACCTGGTGGAGCCGTGGGTCGAAGACGTGATCGAGCCGATCATCTACGGCGACGCCTGCCGCTGCATAGCCGAGCATCGCCAGCGGGGCGATCGCATCCTGATCATTTCTGCTTCAGGCACGCACCTGGTCGGGCCGATTGCGGCGCGCCTGGGGGTGGACGAGTACCTGGCGATCGAGCTTGAAGCGGTGAACGGGGTGTATACCGGCAAGACCCACGGGGTGTTGACCTACCGCGAGGGCAAGATCACCCGGCTGCTGGAATGGCTGGACCAGGAGCAGGAGAACCTGGAAGGGGCGAGTTTCTATTCCGACTCGCGCAATGATTTGCCGCTGTTGCTGAAGGTGGATCATCCGCATGTGGTGAACCCGGATGCGGTGTTGCGTGAGCATGCACAGACCAATGGCTGGCCGATTCTGACCTGGTCCTGAATATCTTGCATTGCCTGTACCGGCCCTTTCGCGGGTGAACCCGCTCCTACAGGGATCACCGTTCCTGGTGGGAGCGGGTTCACCCGCGAAGAGGCCGTGCCTGCTTATGCCAGGCTTGGGTCGATAACCATGACCAGCTTGCCGGATACCTGATTGGTCTCAAGCTCCGCATACGCCGCCTGGGCAAACTCGACCGGGTAGGTATCGACCAACTGCGCCGACAACCGCCCTTCGGCAAACAGCGGCCATACCTGCTGCTGCAATTCACGCAGCAGTTCGGCCTTGAAGCCGTCATCGCGGTTGCGCAGGGTCGAGCCGGTGATTTCCAGGCGCTTGCCCAGCACTTGGGCCAGGTCCAGCTCGAACTTGCGCCCGCCCATCAAGCCGATGATCACCCAACGCCCGTCACGGGCCAACAGCTTCAGGTTGAGCTCGCCGTAGCTGGCACCCACCGGGTCCAGAATCACGTCGAACGGCCCGAAGCCTTCCAGTGCCTCGAGGTTCTCGTTACGCACCACGCCACCGGCTGCGCCCAGCGCTGCACAGTAGTCCAGGCGATCCTGGGAACCGACACTGACCCATACCGGGCTGCCGAAGGCCTTGCACAACTGGATCGCCGCCGAGCCCACACCACTGGCACCGGCATGCACCAACACCTTTTCACCGGCCTTCACCTTGCCCAGCTGGAAGATGTTCAACCACGCCGTGGCGTACACCTCCGGCAGCGCCGCCGCTTCGTGCAGGCTCAGGCCCTCTGGCACCGGCAACACATGGCGGGCATCGACCACCACTTCTTCGGCCATGGCGCCGCTGGCCAGCAACGCACAAACGCGGTCGCCCACACGCCAGTCAGCGCCGGCACCAACCTCTTCGATCACCCCGGCACACTCCAGGCCCATGTACGGGCTGGCGCCTGGCGGCGGTGGGTACAGACCCTTCATCTGCAGCAGATCGGCTCGGTTCAGCCCCGCAGCAGCCACTCGAATGCGCACTTGGCCCGCGTCACAGGCCGGGCGTTCGGCCTCGACCCAGGCCACATGTCCGTCAACGCCTTGCAATGCCTTCACAGTGCCTCCATAGTTGAATCACAGACTGAGCCTGAGGAGCCACTCCTCAGGCTTTTTGCAGTATTTGCCCGGCTCCGATGGAACCGGCGAACGGAAAAGACGGCCTACTATGCGTGATCAATTGCCTCCACGTCGAATCAGCATGAAGCATTTCCTACCTAGCACCGCCCTGGCCCTGATGGTTGGCCTGGGCAGCCTTACGCTCGGCGGCAATGCGGCGGCCGCCAACAAGTGGGACAGCCTGCAGCCGGATCGTGACGAAATCGTCGCCAGCCTCAACGTGGTGGAATTGCTCAAGCGCCACCATTACAGCAAGCCGCCGCTCGATGACGCCCGCTCGGTGATCATCTACGACAGCTACATCAAGCTGCTCGACCCGGCCCGCAGCTACTTCACCGCAGCCGACATCGCCGAATTCGACAAGTGGAAGACGCAGTTCGACGACTTCCTCAAAAGCGGCAACCTCGACCCCGGCTTCACCATCTACAAGCGCTACCTCGACCGCGTCAAGCAGCGGCTGGACTTCGCCCTGGCCGAACTGGCCAAGGGCGTCGACAAGATGGACTTCACCACCAAGGAAACCTTGCTGATCGACCGCAAGGATGCACCGTGGGAGAAGGACCAGGCCGCGCTCGACGACCTGTGGCGCAAACGCGTCAAGGACGAGGTGCTGCGCCAGAAGATCGCTGGCAAAGAGCCGAAGCAGATCCAGGAAACTCTGACCAAGCGCTACAAGAACCAGCTGGCGCGCCTGGACCAGACCCGTGCCGAGGATATCTTCCAGGCCTATATCAACACCTTCGCCCAGTCCTACGACCCGCACACCAACTACCTGTCGCCGGATAACGCTGAAAACTTCGACATCAACATGAGCCTGTCGCTCGAAGGCATCGGCGCGGTGCTGCAGAGCGACAACGACCAGGTCAAGATCGTGCGCCTGGTGCCGGCAGGCCCGGCCGCCAAGACCAAGCAGGTGGCACCGGCCGACAAGATCATCGGCGTCGCTCAGGGCAACAAGGAAATGGTCGACGTGGTCGGCTGGCGCCTTGACGAAGTGGTCAAGCTGATCCGTGGCCCGAAAGGCTCGGTGGTGCGCCTGGAAGTGATCCCGGCCAGCAATGCGCCAAGCGACCAGACCAGCAAGATCGTCTCGATCACCCGCGAAGCCGTGAAGCTCGAAGAGCAGGCGGCGAAGAAGTCGGTGCTCAAGCTCAAGCAGGACGGGCGTGACTACAAGCTCGGCATCATCGAGATCCCGGCCTTCTACCTGGACTTCAAGGCCTACCGTGCCGGTGACCCTGAGTACAAGAGCACCACGCGCGACGTGAAGAAACTGCTCACCGAGCTGCAAAAGGAAAAGGTAGACGGCGTGGTCATCGACCTGCGCAACAACGGTGGCGGCTCCCTGCAGGAAGCCACCGAGCTGACCAGCCTGTTCATCGAGAAAGGCCCGACCGTGCTGGTACGCAACAGCGACGGCCGCGTCGACGTGCTCGAAGACGAAAACCCGGGCGCCTTCTACAAAGGCCCGCTGGCGCTGCTGGTCAACCGCCTGTCTGCCTCGGCTTCGGAGATCTTCGCCGGCGCCATGCAGGACTATCACCGTGCGCTGATCATCGGTGGCCAGACCTTCGGCAAAGGCACCGTACAGACCATCCAGCCCCTCAACCATGGCGAACTGAAGCTGACACTGGCCAAGTTCTACCGGGTTTCAGGGCAGAGCACCCAGCACCAGGGCGTGCTCCCGGATATCGACTACCCGTCGATCATCGACACCAAGGAAATCGGCGAAAGCGCCCTGCCAGAGGCCATGCCGTGGGATACCATCCGCCCGGTGGTCAAGCCGGCGTCCGACCCGTTCAAGCCGTTCCTGGCGCAGCTCAAGGCACAACATGAAGCACGTAGCGAC
This sequence comes from Pseudomonas sp. NBRC 111123, assembly GCF_001320205.1. Lineage (NCBI taxonomy): Bacteria > Pseudomonadati > Pseudomonadota > Gammaproteobacteria > Pseudomonadales > Pseudomonadaceae > Pseudomonas > Pseudomonas sp. NBRC 111123. The sequence goes on along the minus strand of NZ_BCAZ01000001.1, from coordinate 122,279 downwards.
AAGGATGCAGAGTTCATCTACATCCGCGACCGCCTGGCCTTGACCAAGAAGCTGATGGACGAGAAGACCGTCAGCCTCAACGAGCAGGAACGCCGTGCCCGCCACGACGACGTCGAGGCCAAGCAACTGGCACTGGAGAACACCCGTCGCAAGGCCAAGGGCGAAGAGCCACTCAAGGAGCTGAAGAAAGAGGACGAGGATGCCCTGCCGGCCGAGGATGAAAATACCAAGCCGGAAGATGACGCCTACCTCTCGGAGACCGGGCGCATCCTGATCGACTACCTGAGCGCGAGCACCAAGGTAGCCAAGAAATAAGGCACCTCGACAGTGATGGCAGATTAATGTGACCTGTCATCAAACAGTCATCGCGCTGTCGTGAAATAGAGGGGCCGGGCGTGCGAACGCCCGGCCCTTTCATTTTCAGGATACCGTCATGACCGTCGCCGAACAGCTCAGTGCCTTGAGCGCCATTCTGGCTCAGCGCAGCATTCACAGCCTGTTCCAGCCGATCGTCTGCATCAGCGAGCGGCGCGTGTTCGCTCATGAGGCCTTGAGCCGTGGCCCGTCCAACAGCCCGCTGCACTCACCTTTGAACCTGTTCGCCATTGCCCGCCAGGCTGGTCAACTCACCGAACTGGAGGCTGCGTGCCGGGAAAGCGCATGCCGGCGTTTCAGCGAGCAAGGCCTCGACGGCAAGCTGTTTCTCAACATCTCGCCCGAATCGCTGCTGGAACCACACTACCCTTCCGGGCTCACCCTCAAGCTGCTCGAGCACGTAGGGCTGGCACCGAGCCGGGTGGTGATCGAACTGACCGAGCAGACCCCGACCGACGATTTCCAGCTGCTGTCCAACGCCTTGCACCACTACCGTGACATGGGCTTTTCCATTGCCCTGGACGACCTGGGTGCGGGCTATTCGAGCCTGCGCCTGTGGTCGGAGCTGCGCCCGGAGTACGTCAAGATCGACCGCCATTTCATCGATGGCATTCACCGCGACCCGCTCAAGCGCGAGTTCGTCGGCTCCATTCTGCAAATTGCCCGGGCGTCGAAAGCACAGGTGATTGCCGAAGGGATCGAGTTGCCGGAAGAGCTGGCGGTGTTGACCGAGATGGGTGTGGACCTGGTACAGGGCTACCTGCTGGGGCGGCCACAGGAGTTGGGAGTACGGGAGAGCCGACAGCTGCCAGCGCTGATGAGTGTACCGATGGCCGAACAGCCAAGGGTACGGCTCGACGCCACGCTTGGGCAGCTACTGGAGCTGTTTGGTCGGCACCAGCACCTGGACGCATTGGAAGTGGTAGATACCCATGGCCGGTCTTGCGGATTCATTCACAGGAATGCATTGCCTGTTGTAGGAGCGGGCTTGTATCGCGAAAGGGCTGCGCAGCAGCCCCAGGGTTTCAGCGTCACTGCATGCGCCGCCGGGGCTGCTGCGCAGCCGTTTCGCGATACAAGGCCGCTCCGACAGGAATCGCGTCAGGCTTAGGGGTGCATCAGGCCGTCTCGGGATAGCTGTACTCGAACACCCTGACAACCTCGGAGGCATGCCAGGACGCCGCCTCCATGCCATCGACCGGCCCCGAGAACCGCCCCAGGCGCTCCACGCATTCGAAAAAGCCGGTGCGCGGCAAACGGCTGGCACCCTGGCTGATCACCAGCGAGCTGCGCAGCGGCTGCTCGGCACGGGCATCGAGCACGGCGAGGTATTCCAGCGCGGCGGTCAGGGTCTGCATGGCCGGGCTGGGCAACTGCAGCCGCTCGATCAGCGCACGGTAGGTGAGCAGGTGCCGTTGACGGCGGGCCAGGTCAAGCTCGTCCAGCAGGTTTTGCCAATGCTGACGGCTGATCCTGACCTGGCTCATGACGGCTCGCTCCAGCCAGCCACCCCAAGATGCCAAGCCAGGGCACGGCGGATCGCAGCATCCGGCTGGCGCTCGCCCGATTCGATCATGGCCAGGTAAGCCGGGCTGACCCCGACATTACGCGCCAACTGCTCAGGAGCGATGCCTTTGGCCTGGCGCAATTGAGCCACTTCACTGAACGCTGGAAGGCTGGCTGGCGGGGTGCTCTGTTGCGCGGACTCGGCAACCCCCTCTGCGGGTGCCTGCCCGGCTGCCTTGAGCAGCGCCTGATATTGCTCCCAGGGCACGACTGCGTACTCGGGCTGACCGTCCCGGCTAATAACCTGAATACCCATTACAACCCCCTTACGTAAGGATTACTGCATGTAATCCGTAGGCATAACGCTTATGCCAATTATATTACCAAGCGCGGGAGTCTGTGGGGACTTGCTCTTTTTCAGTGCGTATTGCGCTCCAGGCGCAGCGCTTCGGGGGTGTCGGGCAAGCGCTCGACCACCCGCAGGCGCTCGGGCGCCTGGCTGTCGCGCCAGGCCTTGAAGCGCGCCAGTTCATCGGCCACGGTCTTCAGTACCCAGCCGAGCACGGCGATGTCATCGAGAAAGCCGACCCCCAGGATCCAGTCAGGGATGGCGTCGATAGGGCTGACGAAGTACAGCAGGCCCGCGACGATGGTCACCAGCGCCTTGGGGCTGATGGCTCGATACTCACCGCGCCACCAGGCCAGGCACAGCGACTGCAGCAGCTTGACGTCATTACGCAACTGGCCGATGCGCGGGCCTTTGCGGGCCACTGCGAACAGCAAGGCCGGCAACCGGCCACGGCTGAGCAGGCGCTCGGCCAAAGGCAGGAAACGGGCAAAATTCCAGGGTGCGCTCATGGAGCCTCCGGCAGGGACAGGTTATCCACATTTATTGTGGATAACCTTGTGAACAGGGCGAAGTTTGAGACGGCAGGCGCCCACAAGGCAAGGGCCCCGGTCAGATCGGGCGTTTTTTACACAGTCGTTTCAGATCCGCAAACGATTTGCGTCAGAAGCTTCCGGCTTCTTCACACTGCTCTTGCTCGGACAATGCCAGCCGCATGAGGTTCGGCAAATGATCACCCAGAAACGACAACGCCCCGTCAGAACGGGGCGTTGTGCAGGTACCGGCAGTATTACTTGGCAGGTGCTTCGGCCGGGGCTTCAGCTTCCGGCGCTTCGCCACCTTGCAGCTGGGCCGGGTCTTTGATGGCGATCAGTTCCAGGTCGAACACCAAGACCGAGTTGGCCGGGATCAGCGGGCTCGGGCTCTGGGCACCGTAGGCCAGCTCAGCCGGGATGAACAGCTTGTACTTCTCGCCAACGTGCATCAGCTGCAGGCCTTCGACCCAACCTGGGATCACACCGCTGACTGGCAGGTCGATCGGGCTGCCACGCTCGACCGAGCTGTCGAACACCTTGCCATCGATCAGCTTGCCTTCGTAGTGAACGGTGACCACGTCGGTCGGCTTCGGCTGTGGGCCGTCGGCCTTCTTCACCACTTCGTACTGCAGGCCCGAGGCGGTGGTGACCACACCAGGTTTCTTGGCGTTTTCTTCGAGGAATTTCTTGCCAGCGCTGGCGGCTTCTTCGCTGGCCTTGGCCAGGCGCTCTTCAGCGCGCTTCTGCAACGCGGTGAAGGCTTCTACCAGCTCTTCGTCCTTGATGCGTTGCTCCTTCTTGCCAACGGCGTCTTCGATGCCGAGGGCGACCGCTTTCGAATCAAGGTCTTCCATGCCTTCCTGAGCCAGGCTCTTGCCCATGTTCAGGCCGATACCGTAGGAGGCTTTCTGTGCCGGAGTCTTCAGCTCGGGGCTGCTGGCTTGTTGATCGCAGCCAGCCAGTACCAGGCCTACCAGGGCAACCGCAGCCGCCAGACGATGCTGTTTCATGCTATTTCCTTGTTCATGCGCCATAAGGGCAATCAGGGTAAAGCCGCGAGCTTATCAGGCGGCCATCACCAATGGCTACCGGCATAAGAGCGGGTTTTCGTAAGGAAGTTCAGTAGGTAAAGGCTTCTTCATGGAAGCTTTACAGCCATTGGCCAGTATTGACCGTTTGTGGCGGGTTTTCCGGGTTTTTGTGGCTTTTTATTTCTGCAGGTTCTGAGCTGGTGTGAGGGTGAGGTTGTCCCCGGCTCCTCAAGGGTACCGCCCCTCGCGATACTGCTCGGCGAGCTCGCGCAGCACCTCGCAAACCCATTGCCCCGGCAAGCTCAACGGCAAGGCCGCATTACGGCAGATCCCCACCGAACCACCCGGTTCACTCACGCCCAGGTCGAGCTCCGCCAACTCCCCTCGGCGCAAGTCGAGCAGTACCGCATCACGCGGCGCCACCCACAACGCATCGCTACCCAGCAAATAACGCCGGCTCAACGCCAGCGACAAGGTCTCCAGGCGCTGCGCCGGCATCTGGATCCCGCATTGCACGAACAGGCTGTCAGCATGCTGGCGGATGGTGGTGCCAGGTGGTGGCAGCACCAATGGATACTGCCCGACCCGCTGCCGCTCCACGGGTGCGCTCGCGAGCAAGGGGTGGCCGGGGCGCACGACCACGGCCATGGACTCGCTGTACAGATGCTCGAATGACAGCCCCTGAATCTGCGGGCTGTCGGTCATGCGCCCGACCACCAGTTCCAGCTCGCCCAGGTGCAGTTGCCCGAGCAACTGCGCACTGACCCCAGTCACCACGCTGATCACCAAAGCGTCGTGGCGCTGATGCAGCCGGCACAGCACCTCGGGCATCAGCAGCCCCTCGACCGTCGACAGCACGCCAATGCGCACCTGCGACGGTGCCCGCGCTTCACCGCGCAGGCTGCTGACGCCATCACGCAGTGCCTGCACGCTGGGCCCGGCATAACGCATGAAGCGGGTGCCGGCCGGGGTCAGCTCAACGCCCTGGCGGCTGCGCTCGAACAGGCGCGCTTCGAGCAGGTCCTCGAGCTCCTTTAGGGTCTTGGAAATCGCTGGCTGGCTGATCGCCAGAATATCGGCCGCCCTGGCCAGGCTGCCCTGCCGGGCAATCTCCAGGAAACACAGCAGGTGGCGGTACTTGATGCGGGTGTCGAGGTTCATGCCGGCAAGCTTACCGCATCGCAACCTGCGGCGTATCCGGGTCGCGCTGCTGGCGGCGGAACTGCCCCGGTGGCAGGCCGTGGATCTGGCGGAAGCGCCGGGAGAAGTAGGCTTCATCGGCGAAGCCACAAAGCCGCGCCACCTCGCCCACCGGGCGGCTGCCATTGAGCAGGTAGTTGCGCGCAGTGTGCATGCGCCGCTCCAGTACCAACTCGCTGAAGGTCTTGCCGATTTCCTTGCGCAACCAGTGGGTCAGGTAGGTCGGCGACAGGTAGGTAGCGGCGGCGACTTTATGCAGGTTCAGGTCGGGGTCGTCGATATGCCGGCGCAGGTACTCGCTCATGCGGCCCAGCGCGGCACGGCGGCTGAGCTGGGCGGCATTGCTGTCGGCCAGTTCGCGCAGCGGCTCGGCGTACAGGCCGCAGACCTGGCCGATCAGCTGCAGCAACAGGCCCTTGAGCATTTCGCGGCTCCCGAAGCGGCGGTTGCCGTCCAGCGCCCGCATGCGTTCGAGGAGCTGCCGCACCTCGGCGAAGTCGGCCTCATCGAGGCAGAAATCAAGATGCTCCTGGAAGCGGAACGGTGACAGTTCCGGCGCCTGCAGGATCGACACCTCTTCCAGGTCCATCGGGTCGCAGGCCAGGTGCGGCAGCAGGAAGGTCTGGGAGAAATTGATCACCACGAAGTCGCTGTCTGCCGGGTGCGGAATCACATGCACCCGGTGCGGCAGGATGAAGGCCAGGGTGTTGCGCCTGAAGGGGCGCTGCACGCTGCCAATATGCTGCACCGTGTCACCACCCAAATTGACCTGAATCTGGAAGTACTCGTGACGATGCGGCGCGGTCTCGGCGGGGCGGCCGCGCTGATCGCGGATGTAGAAATCCATCAGCTCGCTGCGCTGCTGCATGACGTAGGTCGGGACCTCGCGTTTGGGGGGCATTCAGCTTGCTCCAATCGGTGTGTGGCGCTGCCTGTCCAGGCCTCTTTGCGGGCACGCCCGCGCCCACAAGGTCTCCACAGGGCTTCAAGACTGCGCAGTACCTGTGGGAGCGGGCTTGCCCGTGAGAGGCCTGGGCAGGCAAAGCCAAGTTGTACGATGTCTAGACTTACCAATTTAAACCCGTCTACAAAAAGCAGCGCAACCAGAAAACTGTGCAACCCTCAAAAATCGCGCCCTGCAGCATGAAATCCGAGCAAAACCCTGCCCGCTGATTTTCTTGGACAGGGCCACCATCCCCCGCCTCGTATGAAAAAAACGGTCTAAAACAGCCGTTGCATTCGAGATGTTGTACGACCACCTTAGAAAAGGGACTGCAGCCCAACCTCTACCAACAACAACAAACGAGGTCGACTCATGTCGAGCACGCCTACCCCCCGCGCCGCGTCGTCGTACGCGCTGGACGCGGCCCCTGCCCAGCGCCTGCCCACCCGCCGCCGCTGGTTCATGCTGTCGCTGCTGCTGGTGGCGACCATCATCAACTACGTCGACCGGGTGAACATTTCCATCGCAGCGCCGTTCATGGGCAAGGACCTGGGCCTGGACAAGGTCGAGATGGGCCTTATCTTCTCCGCCTTCGCCTGGACCTACGCCTTGGCCCTGGTACCTGCCGGCTTCATCGCCGACCGTTTCGGTTCGCGCCTGACCTACGGCGTATCCCTGATCAGCTGGTCGGCAGTCACCGTGGCCCAAGGCCTGGCCAGCGGCTTCGCTTCGCTGTTCGGCCTGCGCCTGGCAGTCGGTGCCATGGAGGCCCCGGCCTTCCCGGCCAACAGCCGCGCGGTCACGGTGTGGTTCCCCGCCCGCGAACGCGGCATGGCCAGCAGCATCTACGTGTGCGGCCAGTACCTGGGCACCGCGCTGTTCACCGGCGCCCTGCTGTGGCTGGCGACCACCTATGACTGGCGCCACGTGTTCTACAGCACCGGCCTGGTCGGCATCCTGTTCGGCGTGGTGTGGCTGTGGCTGTACCGCGACCCGCTGAACTGCAAGAAGGTCAGCAAGGAAGAGCTGGCCTACATCGAAGACGGCGGTGGGCTGGTGAAGAGCAGCCAGGAGCGCACCCGCTTCGACTGGCGCCAGGTCGCCGAGCTGTTCCGCTATCGCCAGGTCTGGGCCATCTGCCTGGGCAAGTTCGCCAGCACCTCGGCGCTGTACTTCTTCCTCACCTGGTTCCCCACCTACCTGATCGAAGAGCGCCAGCTGACCTTGATCAAGGTCGGCATCTTCGCGGTCATGCCGTTCATTGGTGCCACGGTCGGCATCCTTCTGGCGGGGATCGTCTCGGACCTGCTGATCCGCAAGGGCTACTCGCTGTCGTTCGCCCGCAAGCTGCCGCTGGTGGTGGGCTCGATGCTGGGCATGTCGATCGTGCTGGTGAACTTCACCGACTCCAATGTGCTGTGCATCGCCATCCTCACCCTGGCGTTCTTCGCCCAGGGCATCGCCTCGGCGTCGTGGGCAGCAGTGTCGGAAGTGGCGCCCAAGCAACTGATCGGCCTGACCGGCGGGGTCACCAGCCTGGCGGCGAACATCGGCGGCATCGTCACGCCGATCGTGATTGGCGCGATCGTGCATGCCAGCGGGTCGTTTGCCATGGCGTTCTGGTTCATCGGTGGGGTGGCGTTGATGGGCACCCTGTCTTACTCGCTGCTGCTCGGCAAGCTGTACCGCATCGAGCTGAAAACTGCAGCCTGATCCAAGCAATGCATTGGCCATGCCGACCCCTTCGCGGCTAAAGCCGCTCCTACAGGGATAGCGCCAAGCCTGAGGACAGCGCTGTACCTGTAGGAGCGGCTTTAGCCGCGAAGAGGCCGGCGCAGGTTACTTGGATAGTCCAAGCCAACCCCGTTTTCGTCCAACTTTGCCGGCCAGCCTCTGACTTACGCTGGCCACTCCAGTACGGAGGATTCACCCATGACCTACCTGTTCAACCCGCCGGCCATCGTCAGTCTGCCGATCCGCGGCAGCGCTGCGCGCTTCCCGGTCGGCCGGGTGTTCTGCCTGGGCCGTAACTACCCCTGGCCAGCGGCTTACGGGCCGGCGCCACAAGAGCCTGTGTTCTTCATGAAACCCGCGAGCAATGTGGTCGAGGCACAGGGCGAACTGCCCTTCCCGCCGCAGACCGATGAGTTCTGCCACGAAATCGAGCTGGTAGCCGCCATCGCCAAGGGTGGGGCCGACATTGCTCCGGAACATGCCCTGGAACACGTGTTCGGCTTTGCCGCGGGCCTCGACATGACCCGCCGCGATCACCAGCGCAAGGCCAAGGCCGAGGGCCTGCCCTGGGAAGGTGCCAAGGTGTTCGAAGCCTCGGCACCGATGACCGCCATCGTCCCCGCCAGCGAATGCCCCTGGCCACTGGATGCCTCGCTGTGGCTGCAGGTCAATGGCCAGGAGCGCCAGCGCGCCCACCTGAGCCAGCAGACCTGGGCTCTGGCCGAGGTGATCAGCCGGCTGTCCCGCCAGCTACCTCTGCGCCCGGGCGACCTGATCATGACTGGCAGCCCACCCGGCGTCGCGCCACTGAACCCAGGCGACACGATCCACGCAGGCATCGATGGCATCGGCGAACTGCACCTGCGCGTCGGCCCCCGCCCTGCCGGGCAAACAGCCAACGCAGCCTGAACCTTGCGGAGCTCCAACATGAATCAGAACAAGAAAATCGCCCTGGTCACCGGCGCTGGCAGCGGCATCGGCCGGGCCGTCGCCCTCGCCCTGCTGGAGGACGGCTTCAGCCTGGTCCTCGCCGGGCGCCGCGCAGAGCCGCTGCAAGCGGTGGTTGAACAGGCACTGGCAGCGGGCGGTCAAGCCCTGGCCGTGCCCACCGACGTGCGCGATGAACAAAGCGTCGAGCAACTGTTCGCCACCATCGAAGAGGTGCATGGCCGCCTCGATGTGATCTTCAACAACGCTGGCATCAACGCCCCCGCCGTACCGGTCGACGAGCTGCCGCTGGAGAACTGGCGCAACGTCATCGCCACCAACGTCGACGGCGTGTTCCTGTGCGCCCGCGCCGCCTTCGGCCTGATGCGCCGCCAGCAGCCGCAAGGCGGGCGGATCATCAACAACGGCTCGATCTCGGCGCACACCCCACGCCCTTTCACCGCCCCCTATACCGCGAGCAAACATGCGGTGCTGGGCCTGACCAAGGCACTGGCGCTGGATGGCCGGCCGTACAACATCGTCTGCAGCCAGGTAGACATCGGCAACGCCTTGACCGAGTTGTCCGAGCGCATGACCCGTGGTGTGCGCCAGGCCAATGGCGAGATCGCCGCCGAGCCCATGCTCGACGTGCGCCATGTGGCCGACGCGGTGCGCTACATCGCCGCGCTGCCGCTGGACGCCAACGTACTGAACATGACCGTGATGGCCAGCAGCATGCCCTTCGTTGGCCGTGGCTGACCGCTGATTCTGATGGAGTGACCGATGAAACCCGAAGTCCTGCAACTGAGCCCGATCCTCATCCCGCAAATCCGTGAGCGGCTGGAACAGCTGTTCACCGTGCACCGTTACTACGAACAGGCCGACAAGGACGCCTTTGTCAGCCAGCATGCCAGCCACATTCGCGGCGTGATCACCGGTGGCCACACCGGTATCAGCCAGGCGCTGATGGCGCGCCTGCCCAACCTTGAAGTGATCGCGGTCAATGGCGTCGGCACCGATGCGGTGGATCTCGCCTACGCCCGTGACCGTGGCATCCAGGTCACCGCCACCATCGGCGCCCTCACCGAGGATGTCGCCGACCTCGCCATCGGCCTGCTGATCGGCTTGTGCCGGGGTATCTGCACGGGTGACCGTTTCGTGCGCGCAGGCCTATGGGCCACCAGCGCCACACCGTTGGCACCGCTGCCGCTGGCCCGCCAGGTGTCGGGCATGCGCGTGGGCATCGTCGGCATGGGCCGGGTCGGCCGTGCAGTGGCTCAACGGGCAGCGGCATTCGGTTGCCCGATCCGCTACACCGACCTGCAGGCGCTGGAGGTGCCTTATGGCTTCGAGGCGGATCTCGTGCAGTTGGCCAAAGGCAGCGATGCGCTGATTCTGGCGGCGGCCGCCGACAAGGGCGAAGCACTGATCAATCGCGAAGTCCTGAAAGCGTTGGGGGCCGAGGGGTATCTGATCAATATCGCGCGCGGCAAGCTGGTGGATGAGCCGGCGTTGATTGCGGCGCTGGAGGCCGGCGAGATCGCCGGTGCGGCGCTGGACGTGTTTGCCGATGAACCCCGGGCGCCCGAGGCCTTGTTCGGCCGTGAGGATGTGGTGCTGCAGCCGCATCGTGCCAGTGCCACGGTGCAGACCCGCACGCGCATGGGCGAGATGGTGGTGGCCAGCCTGGTGGATGTGTTTGCCGGGCGCAAGCCGCAGGGGTTGGTCATTTAACTCGCCTGTACCGGCCTCTTCGCGGGCAAGTCGGGGCGCCGAACCGCCGCTCCCACAGGGACACCACAGGGCTTGAGCCTTGTGCAGTACCTGTGGGAGCGGCCTTGCCGGGGCGCCGGACCGGTCGCAAAGGGGCGCAAAGCGCCCCCCAGCAAATTATCAGGCCACCGCAAGCTCCACCGCCCCACCATTCATCCGCACCGGCCACACCCGCAACCGCTGCCCGGCATCTTCCAGGCACGCCCCGCTTTGCAGGCTGAAGTGCTGCTTGTACAGCGGCGCTGCCACCACTAGCTCCCCCTGCAGGCTACCGACGAGCCCGCGCCCGATGATATTGGCCCCCGACCGCGGATCGCGGTTGTCCACCGCATACAGGCTCTGCTCCAGTGCGGGCAGGTAGAACAGTGCTACCTGGGCACCGTCAAGCCATACCACCACGCCCGAGTCGGCCACCAGGTCATCGGCCTGGCACACCGCCTGCCAGTTCTCTTGGGTTTTCGCAGCAACATTGGACAGGTTCATCAGACAGCCTCCTCGACGGTTGGAATCAGGTGCAGGGGTGCAACCGGCCGGCGCTGTTCGCGTTCGCGCACGAAGTGCACGTCCGGGTCGGCGCGTTGGTCGTTGACGAAAGTACGGAAGCGCTTGAGCTTCTCGGGGTCGTTGAGGGCGTTGGCCCATTCGCATTCATACTGGTCGACCACATGCTGCATCTGCGCCTCCAGCTCGGCCGCCAGGCCCAGGCTGTCGTCGAGAATCACCTGCTTGAGGTAATCCAGGCCGCCTTCCAGGCTCTCGCGCCAGACCGAAGTGCGTTGCAGCTTGTCGGCTGTGCGGATGTAGAACATCAGCACGCGGTCGATCAGGCGCACCAGGGTTTCGTCATCCAGGTCGGTGGCGAACAGCTCGGCGTGGCGCGGACGCATGCCGCCGTTGCCGCAGATGTACAGGTTCCAGCCCTTGTCTGTGGCGATGACGCCGATGTCCTTGCTCTGTGCCTCGGCGCACTCGCGGGTGCAGCCGGAGACGGCGAACTTGAGTTTGTGCGGGCTACGCAGGCCCTTGTAGCGGTCCTCCAGGCGCAGCGCCATGCCAACGCTGTCTTGCACGCCGTAGCGGCACCAGGTGCTGCCCACGCAGGATTTCACAGTACGGGTCGACTTGCCGTAGGCATGGCCGGTCTCGAAGCCGGCCGCGATCAGCTCACCCCAGATCAGCGGCAACTCGTGCAGCTGGGCGCCGAACAGGTCGATGCGCTGGCCGCCGGTGATCTTGGTGTAGAGGTCGTACTTTTTCGCCACCTGGCCGATCACGATCAGCTTCTCAGGGGTGATCTCGCCGCCAGGGATGCGCGGCACCACCGAGTAGGTGCCGTTCTTCTGCATGTTGGCCATGAAGGTATCGTTGGTGTCCTGCAGCGGTACCAGCGCCGGGTCCATGATCGGCTGGTTCCAGCACGAGGCGAGGATCGAACCCACCGCCGGTTTGCAGATGTCGCAGCCGACATGGCCCTTGCCGTGGCGTTCGAGCAGCGCGTTGAAGCTGCGGATGCCCTCGACCCGCACCAGCCCGTAGAGCTCCTGGCGGGTGAAGGCGAAGTGTTCGCAGAGGCTCTTGTCGACAACCACGCCGCGGGCAGTGAGTTCGTGTTCGAACACCTGCTTGAGCAACGCCGCACAGCCGCCGCAGCCGCTGGCCGCCTTGGTGCAGCCCTTGACCGCTGCGAGGTCGCCGCAGCCACTGTCGATGGCCGCGCACACCGCGCCCTTGCTGACGTTGTGGCACGAGCAGATGGTCGCGCTGTCGGGCAGGGCGTCGGCACCCAGGGCCGGTGCGCCGCCGCCTTGCGGCAGGATCAGCGCTGCAGCGTCGGCCGGCAAGGCGATGCCGTTCTGGGCGTACTGCAGCAAGGTGTCGTAGTAGCTGTTGTCGCCCACCAGCACTGCACCGAGCACGTGCTTGCCGCTGGCATCCACCACCAGGCGGCGATAGGCGCTGTTGGCCTCGTCGATGAAACGGTAGCTGCGCGACCCCGGCGTGGCGCCGTGGGCATCGCCAATAGAGCCGACATCCACGCCCAGCAGCTTGAGCTTGGTCGACATGTCGGCACCGGTGAATGCGCTGGCGGCTTCGCCCATCAGCAACGCTGCCAGGTTGCGCGCCATGCTGTAGCCCGGGGCAACCAGGCCGAACACGCTGCCGTTCCACGAGGCGCATTCACCAATGGCGAAAATGCGTGGGTCGCTGCTGCGGCAGTGGTTGTCGATCACCACGCCACCGCGCGGGGCGATTTCCAGGCCGCTGGCACGGCCCAGGGCGTCTTGCGGTCGGATACCGGCGGAGAACACGATCAGGTCGGTTTCCAGGTGTTGGCCGCCGTCGAAGTTCATGCGGTAGCGGTAGGCCTCACCGGCGCTGATCGACTGGGTGGCGCACGACAGGTGCACGCCCACACCCAGCGCTTCGATCTGCGCCTTGAGCGCGGCGCCACCCTCACCGTCCAGCTGCACCGGCATCAGCCGCGGGGCAAACTCCACCACATGCGCCTCCAGGCCGAGGGACTTCAGCGCGTTGGCAGCTTCCAGGCCGAGCAGGCCGCCTCCGACCACCACGCCACGGCGCGCTTCGCCGGCGGCGGCGCGAATGGCATCGAGGTCGTCGAGGGTGCGATAGACCAGGCGAGCATTGCCGCTTGAGCCTTCGATCGGGGGCACGAACGGGTAGGAACCGGTGGCCAGGACCAACTGGTCGTAGCCGTAGCGGCCCTCGGCAGTCACCACTTCGCAGCGTTCGCGATCGATTTCCAGCACTGCTTCGCCCAGGTGCAGGTGCACCCCGCTGCTGCCGTAGTAGTCCTGCCCGCAGAGGGCCAAGGTCTCGGCACAGCTGCCGGCGAAATATTCCGACAGGTGCACGCGGTCGTAGGCACGTTGGCGTTCTTCGCCGAACACGTGCAGCTCGAAGCGCCCGAGCGCGCCGCGTTCGACCAGTTGCTCGACGCAATGGTGGCCGACCATGCCGTTGCCGACGATGACCAGTCGCTCTCGTTGCCCGCTCACTGTTGCCTTCATAAGCCGATCCTCGATCAAAAAAAAAGCGCCTGGAGCCGAAGCTCCAGGCGCCTTTGCCTGTATTCATCACGGTGGGGCCCGGGTTGATCGCCGTTGATCAGTGGGCTTTGTTGTAACAGAGATCTAGCAGGGACTGTGCCAAGCCCGTTACCTGTGCCGGCCTCTTCGCGGGTAAACCCGCTCCCACAAGGCCTCCACTGGTCTCAAGCACTTGTGGGTACGGGTTTGCCCGCGAAAGGGCCAGTGCTACCCATGCACATTTCAAGTGCAGCGCTCACCATCCTGGGGCACTTCAATACACATCACGCCGATACCGCCTGGCCTTGCTCAATGCTTCGACATAGGCATCCGCATCCACCTTGCCATGCACGGCGATCACCTCACGCAACGCCGCATCCACATCCTTGGCCATGCGCTGGGCATCGCCACAGACATAGAAGTACGCCCCCGCCTCCAGCCACTGCCACAATTGCGCGCCTTGCTCCAGCATGCGTTGCTGCACGTAGATCTTCTCGGCCTGGTCCCGTGAGAACGCCGTGTCCAGGCGCAGATGCCCGGCCGCCTGCCAGGCCTGAAGCTGTTCCTGATAGTAGAAATCCGTGGCCGCATACTGCTCGCCGAAAAACAGCCAGTTAGCCCCTTTGGCACCCCGCGCCTCGCGTTCTTCAAGGAAGGCACGGAACGGCGCGACGCCGGTACCGGGCCCGACCATGATCACCGGCACGTCGTTGTCCTCGGGCAGACGAAAATGCTTCGATACCTGCGGGAAGATCGCCACCTTCAGCGCCTGCGCCCGGTCAGCGAGGAACGTTGAGCAGACCCCTTTGCGCTCGCCGTAGCGCACGGTGGAAACGGTCAGGTGCACCTGATCCGGATGAGCCAACGGGCTGGAGCTGATCGAATACAGGCGCGGCTGCAACGGCTTGAGCAAGCCGAGCCAGGCATCCAGCGGCAATCGCTGAGGGAACGCACGCAGCACATCGACCAACTGCCGCCCCCACAGCCAGTCCTGCAGCTCGGCCTTGCACTCGGGCTGCAACAGGCGCTGCAGGTCGGCGGCATGCGTGCTGAATGCCTGCAGTTGCTGAGGGGTGACCTTGGCGATATCCAGATGCGCTTCCAGGGCCTCGGCCAGTGGCATCGCCGGCTGCCCCTTCACTTCCACCAACGCCTTGCCATCGAGCTGCGTCAGCGCCAGCAGCTCCTCGACCAGCGCCGGGCAGTTGCGCGGCCATACGCCCAAGGCATCACCGGCTGCATAGGTGAAACCGCTGCCGGACAGGTCGAATATCAGCTGGCGGGTTTCCTTGCTCGCCCCCGGGCCGTTGAGCAGCTGGTTTGCAAGCAGTGGGGCCGACCAGGGTTGCTGCTTGCTGTAGCTCACCACGGGTGCTGGTTCACTGACCGCTGCCAAAGAGTCCGTGCCGCCGAGTTCTGGCAACAGGGCTTCGAGCCAGCCGGCGAAGGCTTCATCGAAATCCGGTTCGCAATCGACCCGTTGCAGCAAGCGGCGCCCGCCCAGTTCGGCCAGGCGCTGGTCGAGCTTGCGGCCAAAGCCGCAGAACTGGTCGTAGCTGGAGTCGCCCAAGGCCAGCACGGCATAAGGCAGCTGCGCGCAGCAGGCACCCTGCTCGCCTTGCAGCGCCTGCCAGAACGCCTTGGCGCTGTCGGGCGCATCACCATCACCGAAGGTGCTGGTGATCAGCACCACACTGGCCGCGCCTTGCAGTTGGCTGGGGCTTACCGCCTCCATGCAGCTGAGCTGCACCTGGAGGCCAGCGCCACGCAGGCGCTCGGCACACCGCTGGGCAAGCCCCTCGCCATTGCCCGTCTGCGACGCCCACAGCACCTGGTGGCGCGGCATCGTAATAACCGGCGTGGCTGCTGGCTGCGCGAACAGACCAGCCAACAAGCCGTCTACGAACAGCCGCCGGGATGCGGCCAGCGGCGCACTGGCCGGCAGGCTGGGGACACCCTCGGCACGCGCCTGATCGAGGCCGAGCAGGAAGCCTTGCAGGTAATGACGCTCGTCATCGGCCAGCACCGGGGCTGGCAGGGTGTCCAGGCCAAGCAGGCGGGACAGGGTCGCGGTCGGCATGCGGGCAGGCTCCGGAATAGTGGTATTGAGCTCAAGGGCATCGATACGCTCGCCAGCGACCCGCTCCAGGGCCACGGCGCAATGTTTGAACGCCGGCTGCAGCGACAGCGGGTCGACTGCATCACAGGTCACGGCATTGACCGCCAACTGCTCGCCGATCAGGTCGTTCCAGTGGAACGGGGCAAAGCAGTTGCCGGGCATGACCCGGTCGCTGATGCGCGCTGGCAACACAGCCTGGCCGCGCCGCGAGCGAATGGCGACCTGGTCCTTGTCGGCGATGCCCAGGCGGGCGGCATCTTCGGGGTGGACTTCAACAAAGGGGCCGGGCTCCAGCTTGTTCAGTGCCGGGACCTTGCCGGTCTTGGTCAGGGTATGCCACTGGTGCTGCACACGGCCGGTATTGAGCACCCACGGGTAGTCGGCGTCCGGCAGTTCGGGTGCAGGCAGCCAGGGCCGAGCGAAGAAGCGCGCCTTGCCGCTGGCGGTGGGGAACGCCAGTTCAGGCAGGTTGCCCTCGGCATCGCGCAACAGCTGCTGACTGCTGCCGTCGTTCTGGTAACGCAACGGGCTGCGGTCATCTGCGCGGCCGGGTGCGCAGGGCCACTGCCGTGGGCTGTCGCGCAATTGCTCATAGCCGATCCCGCGCAGGTCGTAGCCGGTGGCCGGGTTCCAGAAGCGCCGGATCTCGTCGTACACCGCCTCGGCGTCGGGGTAGTCGAAGGCATCGGCGTAGCCCATGGCGCAGGCGACCTGGGCGATGATCTGCCAATCCGCCAGGCTCTGGCCCGGTGCCTGGACCGCCCGTGGCATCAGCGTCAGGTTGCGCTCACTGTTGATCATCACGCCCTCGCCTTCGGCCCATAGCGCAGCGGGCAGCAGAATATCGGCGTAGCGGTTGGTCTCGGTGTCGAGGAAGGCATCCTGGGTGATCACCAGCTCGGCCTGGCGCAGGCCGTCGATCACCTGTTGGCGGTTGGCGACGCTGGCCACCGGGTTGCTGCAGATGACCCAGCAGGCTTTCACCTCGCCTGCTTTCATCTGCTCGAACAGTGCAATCGTGCCCTCGCCGCTTTCGCTGCGCAGGCTGCCCGGTTGCAAGCCCCACTGCTGCTCGACAAAGGCGCGGTCCGCGGCCACCAACGCCGAGCGCTGCCCCGGCAGGCCAGGGCCCATGTAGCCCATCTCGCGGCCGCCCATGGCATTGGGCTGGCCGGTCAGCGAAAACGGCCCGCTGCCCGGGCGGCAGATGGCGCCGGTGGCCAGGTGCAGGTTGCAGATGGCGTTGCTGTGCCAGGTGCCGTGGACGCTCTGGTTGAGGCCCATGGTCCAGCAGCTCATCCACTCCCCGGCGGTGCCGATCCATTCTGCGGCCTGGCGGATGTCGGCTTCACTCAGGCCGGTCATGGCGGCCACACGTTCAGGGGTGTAATCGTCAAGGAACGCCGGCAGCTCGTCCCAGCCTTCGGTGTGACGGGCGATGAAGTCAGGATCGGTATGGCCGTTGTAGTACAGCAGGTGCAGCAGGCCGTTGAGCAGGGCCAGGTCACTGCCGGGGCGCACCTGCAGGAACAGGTCGGCCTTGTCGGCGGTAGCGGTGCGCCGCGGGTCGACGACGATCAGCCTGGCGCCGGCCTTGACCCGGTCGAGCAGGCGCAGGAACAGGATTGGGTGGCAGTCGGCCATGTTTGCGCCGATCACCAGAAACACATCAGCGCGTTCGAAATCCTGGTAGCTGCCGGGCGGGCCGTCGGCACCGAGCGACAGCTTGTAACCACTGCCTGCGCTGGCCATGCACAGCCGCGAATTGGATTCGATGTGACGGGTGCGGATAAAGCCCTTGGCCAGCTTGTTGGCCAGGTACTGGGCCTCCAGTGACATCTGACCGGACACATAGAGCGCCACAGAGTCCGGGCCGTGCTGGTCGATGATACCGCGCAAGCGCTCGCCGGCCTGGGCAATGGCCTGGTCCATGCTGCTGCGTGCCGGTTGCTGACCGCGTTGCTGGCGAACGTAGGCGTCTTCCAGGCGCCCGGCAGCGGTCAGTGGCAGGTGGGCGGTGAGACCTTTGGTACATAGCCGGCCGAAGTTGCTCGGGTGCTGCTTGTCGCCGCTGATCTTGCCGACCTTGCCGTCGACGACACTCATGACGATGCCGCAACCTACGCCGCAGTAAGGGCAGACGCTGCGTACTTCGCGGGTGGTCATGGGCTCTCTCCCCCTTTCAGGAACGCAAAAAGGCGCCGGCTGCTCCTGCTTGCTGGGCAAGCGGGGCAACACGGCGCCTTTGTCGTGAGGTTTTCGGGCTGTCGACGTTGATAGCCCTGGATAGCGGTCATTCAGCAATTAGCGGGCCAGCTGTGCCGGCCCCTTCGCGGGTAAACCCGCTCCCACAGGTACTGCGCAGTCTTCAAACCTGTGGCAATCCTGTGGGAGCGGGTTTACCCGCGAAGAGACCGGCACAGAAGGCGCACCACGCGGTGGCAAGCACATGATCCATGGCGCTATGCTGGGGCAATTTCCAGCAAGAGCTACAGCCCGCACTCCATGTCCAAGGTGATCCTCAAGACCCCCGCCCAACTCGAACTGATGCGCAACGCCGGCCAGCTGTTGGCCCAGGTGTTTGCCGAACTCGACGGTTTCATCCGCCCCGGCGTGACCACGATGCAGATCAACGACCACGCCGAAGCATTCATCGTCGATACGCTCAAGGCCCGCCCCGCCAGCAAGGGCCAGTACGGTTTCCCCTATTCGCTCAACACGTCGGTGGACCACGTGGTCTGCCACGGCATCCCCAAGGCCGATGAAGTGCTGAAGGAAGGCTCGATCATCAACGTCGACGTCACCCTGGAACAGGGTGGCTACATTGCCGACTCGTCGAAGATGTACAGCATCGGGCCGATCAGTGAAGACGCGCAAAGGCTGGTCGACACCACCTACGACGCGCTGTGGAAAGGCATCGAGCAGGTACGCCCAGGGGCGACGCTGGGTGATATCGGCCATGCCATCCAGGCCCATGCCGAAGCGGCTGGCTACAGTGTGGTACGCGAATACTGCGGGCATGGTATCGGCCAGCAGATGCACGAAGGCCCCGAAGTACTGCATTTCGGCCTGCGTGGCATGGGCATGAAGTTGCAGCCGGGGATGGTGTTTACCATCGAGCCGATGATCAACCAGGGTGGGCGCGGGACGCGAACGCTGAAGGATGGCTGGACGGTGATTACCCGGGACCACTGCCTGTCGGCGCAGTGGGAGCACACGGTGGCGGTTACGGAGGACGGGGTCGAAGTGCTGACGTTGCGCGAAGAGGAGCGTAATCGCTGAGATTGCCGGGGCGCCGGCCCGGTCGCAAAAGGCTGCAAAGCAGCCCCAAGATCGACCAGGCAGCGCAATTGTTCAGAATACAGAAACAAAAAAAGCGACCCTAAGGTCGCTTTCTTTGTGGCTTCCGGGTGTTCAGTGGGCCCTGGAAGCGGAATATGGCGCAGCGGACGGGACTCGAACCCGCGACCCCCGGCGTGACAGGCCGGTATTCTAACCGACTGAACTACCGCTGCGCTATTCAACGAGTGGTGGGTGATGACGGGATCGAACCGCCGACCCTCTGCTTGTAAGGCAGATGCTCTCCCGGCTGAGCTAATCACCCATTCGTCTCGGTGAGGCGCGCATTCTACGGACGAACCAGAAGCCTGGCAAGCCATTGATGCAACTTTTTCGCAAAAATTATCAGCAACACATTTCAGGCACAAAAAAAGCGACCCTAAGGTCGCTTTCTCTGTTACTTCCGGGTGTTCAGTGGGCCCTGGAAGTGGAATATGGCGCAGCGGACGGGACTCGAACCCGCGACCCCCGGCGTGACAGGCCGGTATTCTAACCGACTGAACTACCGCTGCGCTATACATCGAGTGGTGGGTGATGACGGGATCGAACCGCCGACCCTCTGCTTGTAAGGCAGATGCTCTCCCGGCTGAGCTAATCACCCTTCGTCTCGGTGTGGCGCGCATTCTACGGACGGCCTTCTACCCTGGCAAGCACTTTTTTAACTTTTTTCAAAAAAAATCCCAGCCCTTTCAAAGACCTAGCGCAGCCGGGGCTTTTCTTTCCTTATATGACCCTGCTGGCCCTATGACAGGGCTGGCCTCGGAGCACTGCTCGGAGAATAATGCCCGCCTTATGCATTAAGGAGAGATTGCCCCTCATGTGGTTCAAGAACCTGCTGTCCTACCGCCTGACCCAGGAAGTACCGTTCGAGGCTGAAGCGCTGGAAGCCGCCCTGGCCTCCAAGCCGGCCCGCCCCTGCGCCAGCCAGGAGCTGACCACCTACGGTTTCGTCGCGCCGTTCGGCAAGGGCGAAGACGCTCCCCTGGTGCACGTCAGCGGCGAGTTCCTGCTGGTTGCCGCGCGCAAGGAAGAACGCATCCTGCCGAGCAGCGTGGTCAACGATGCCGTGAAGGAAAAGGTCGAAGAGATCGAGACCGAGCAGATGCGCAAGGTCTATAAAAAAGAGCGCGACCAGATCAAGGACGAGATCATCCAGGCGTTCCTGCCGCGCGCGTTCATCCGCCGCTCGATGATCTTCGCCGCCATCGCCCCGCGCCTGGGGATGATCCTGGTCAACTCGGCCAGCGCCAAGCGCGCCGAAGACCTGCTGTCGACCCTGCGTGAAGTGATGGGCTCGCTGCCGGTGCGCCCGGCCACGGTGAAGATTGCACCGACCGCGACCATGACCGACTGGGTCAAGTCGCAACAGGCTGCCGAAGGCTTCTATGTGCTGGACGAGTGCGAGCTGCGTGACACCGCCGAAGACGGCGGCATCGTGCGCTGCAAACGCCAGGACCTGACCGGCGAGGAAATCCAGCTGCACCTGAGCACCGGCAAGGTGGTCACCCAGCTGGCCCTGGCCTGGCAGGACAAGCTGTCGTTCGTGCTCGACGACAAGATGGTGATCAAACGCCTGAAGTTCGAAGAGCTGCTGCAGGAACAGGCTGAACAGGACGGGGGTGATGAAGCCGCGCAGCAGTTCGATGCCAGCTTCCAGCTGATGATGATGACCTTTGCCGAATTCCTGCCGGTGCTGTTCGAAGCGCTGGGTGGGGAGGAGATTCCGCAAGGGGTCTGAGGTAGTTTGAAAGACCGGTGCTGGGCTGATTCTCAGCAGTAACCAGTACCGGCCTCTTCGCGGGCAAGCCCGCTCCCACAGGGATCACCACAGACTCGAATACTGTGGCGATCCCTGTGGGAGCGGGCTTTCCCGCGAAAGGGCCTGTGAAATTGATAACGCTATAAATAGAAAAGGAATTGCCCCATGCGTGCCCTCGCCGCCTTAAGCCGCTTCGTCGGCAATACCTTCGCCCTGTGGGTGCTGGTGTTCGCCGTGCTGGCCTTCCTGCAGCCCCAGTGGTTCATCGCCCTCAAGGTCGCCATCGTGCCGCTGCTGGGCCTGGTGATGTTTGGCATGGGCCTGACCCTCAAGCTCGACGACTTCGCCGCCCTCGCCCGCCAACCCTGGCGAGTGGCCCTTGGCGTGGTGGCGCACTTCGTGATCATGCCGGGCATGGCCTGGCTGCTGTGCCAGCTGTTTCACCTACCGGCGGAAATCGCCGTGGGCGTGATCCTGGTCGGCTGTTGCCCGAGCGGCACGGCGTCGAACGTGATGGTCTGGCTGTCCAAGGGCGACCTGGCGCTGGCAGTGGCAATTGCCGCCGTGACCACCCTGCTCGCCCCTTTGCTGACCCCGGCGCTGATCTGGTTTCTGGCTTCTGCCTGGCTGCCGGTGTCCTTCATGGACATGTTCTGGTCAATCCTGCAGCTGGTGATGTTGCCGATCGTGCTCGGCGTGCTGGCCCAGCGCCTGCTGGGTGCACGGGTGCAGACGGCGGTGCAGGTGCTGCCGCTGGTGTCGGTGGTGAGCATCGTGATGATCGTCTGCGCGGTGGTGGCGGCCAGCCAGGCCAAGATCGCCGAGTCGGGCCTGCTGATCATGGCCGTGGTGGTGCTGCACAACACCTTCGGCTATCTGCTGGGTTACCTCACAGGCCGCCTCTGCAAGCTGCCGTTGGCCCAGCGCAAGTCGCTGGCGCTTGAGGTGGGGATGCAGAACTCGGGGTTGGGGGCGGCATTGGCGGCGGCACACTTCTCACCGCTGGCGGCAGTGCCGAGTGCGCTGTTCAGCGTCTGGCACAACATTTCCGGGGCGCTGCTGTCGACCTGGTTCCGCAGGATGGAAGATTCATCGGCCCCCATAGAAGAGGTTGAGCCAGCCAGGCATTGATGTGTACCCTGATGGCCACTGTGAGGACGACCTCACGACGCACCGCGTGACCATCCCGGGGACGGCCCCATCATTCGCAACGATGGAGACGCATCATGTCCTGGATCATCCTGTTCTTCGCCGGCCTGTTCGAGGTCGGCTGGGCCGTCGGCTTGAAGTACACCGACGGCTTCAGCAAACCCCTCCCCACCGCGCTCACCGTCGCCGCCATGGCCGTCAGCCTGGGCCTGCTGGGCCTGGCCATGAAGGAACTGCCACTGGGTACCGCCTATGCCATCTGGACCGGCGTCGGCGCCGTCGGCACGGTGATCGCCGGGATCATCCTGTTCGGCGAGTCGATGGCCCTGGTACGGCTGGTCAGCGTGGCGCTGATCGTTACCGGCCTGATCGGCCTGAAAGTCAGCGCCAGCTGATACCCCGTCCTTAGCGCAGGCCACCGCGCAAGCGGCTGACCTGCTCACGCAGGGCTTCTGGCTGCGCCGCCTCCACCGGGATGGCGGCGCCTGCCACGATGGTTACCCGCGACCACAGGCGCTTGAAGAAGCCCTTGGCCGGATCGCGGCTGAAGAAGCTCCCCCACAACCCCTGCAGCGCCAGCGGAATCACCGGCACCGGGGTTTCTTCGAGAATACGGCTGACGCCGCCCTTGAACGCATCGATCTCGCCGTCGCCGGTCAGTTTGCCTTCCGGAAAGATGCACACCAGCTCACCGTCCGCCAGGTATTCGGCGATGCGGGCGAAGGCTCGCTCGTAGGTCGCCTGGTCTTCGTTGCGCCCGGCAATCGGAATGGCGCCCGCCGTGCGGAACACGAAGTTGAGCACCGGCAGGTTGTAGATCTTGTAGTACATGACAAAGCGGATGGGCCGGCGAATCGCCCCGCCCAGCAGCAGCGCATCGACGAACGACACGTGGTTGCACACCAGCAGTGCCGCGCCTTCATCAGGGATACGCTCGAGGTCACGGTGTTGCACGCGGTACATCGAGTGGCTGAGCAGCCAGATCAGGAAGCGCATGGTGAATTCGGGCACGATCTTGAAGATGTAGGCGTTGACCAGCACGTTCAGCAGCGACACCACCAGGAACAGCTGCGGGATGCTCAGCTTCGCCACGCTCAGCAGGACAATGGTGAAGATCGCCGAGACCACCATGAACAGGGCATTGAGGATGTTGTTGGAAGCGATCACCCGGGCCCGTTGGTCCTCGGCGGTGCGGGCCTGGATCAGTGCGTACAGCGGCACGATGTAGAAGCCGCCGAACACGCCAAGGCCGACGATCGACAGCAGGATCCACCAAGACGCCTGCATGCCTAGCAGTGCCAGCCAGTCGTGCGGCTGCGCGCCCGCCGGTACGTCACCGGAATGCCACCACCAGAGCAGGCCGAACAGGGTCAGGCCGAACGAGCCGAACGGCACCAGGCCGATTTCCACCTTGCGCCCGCTGAGCCGTTCGCACAGCAGCGAACCGAGGGCAATGCCCACCGAGAACAGGGTCAGCACCAGGGTCACTGCGGTCTCGTCACCGTGCAGCCACTCTTGGGCGTAAGTCGGGATCTGGGTCAGGTAGATGGCACCGACGAACCAGAACCACGAGTTGCCAACGATCGAGCGCGACACTGCCGGGGTCTGCCCCAGGCCCATGCGAAGGATCACCCACGACTGCTTGAAGATGTTCCAGTCCAGCGCCATTTGCGGCGACGCAGCCGCCGCCCGCGGGATCCAGCGGCTGGCCAGGTAGCCCAGCACGGCAGTGCCGACCACGCCACCGGCCACCACCGTGGCGTAGCTGTCGGTGGCCATCATCACCCCGGCGCCGATGGTGCCGACCAGGATGGCGAGGAAGGTGCCCATCTCCACCAGGCCGTTGCCGCCAACCAGCTCTTCTTCGCGCAGGGCCTGGGGCAGGATCGAGTACTTCACCGGGCCGAACAATGCCGAGTGGGTACCCATGCCGAACAAGGCCACCAGCATCAGCGTGAGGTGGTTGGTGACGAAGCCAATGGCACCGACCGCCATGATGCCGATCTCGGCCAGCTTGATCGCACGGATCAGGGCGTCCTTGGCGAACTTCTCGCCGAACTGCCCGCCCAGTGCCGAGAACAGGAAGAACGGCAGGATGAACAACAGTGCACAGAGGTTGACCCAGATCGAACGGTCGCCGTCGCCCAGGCTGAGCTTGAACAGGATCGCCAGGATCAGCGACTGCTTGAACAGGTTGTCGTTGAAGGCACCCAGCAATTGGGTGACGAAGAACGGCAGGAAACGCCGCTTGCCGAGCAAGGTGAATTGCGAGGGGTGACTCATCGTCCTTGTTCCTGAGTGTCTTTTGTCATTGGAGGCACGCGGAGCGCGACAAGCCACAAATCTGCACGGGAAAGCCTTGGGCTGGCAAGCAACACGGCATGAATCAGGAACCCGCGCACAGTTTGATATCACCGTGACACCAATTTCATGAAAAGCACTGTTCAGATTTTGTTACACATGCCGATAATTCATATAGATGACTATATCTGACAGAAGGGATGGACCTCAGGTCTCCTCCAATCCATAAGAACAGGAGCTCGGCAGTATATGTTTACCTGGTTCGGCGACCTCAGGATCGCCCACAAACTCTTCCTCGGTTTCGGCCTGGTGCTGTGCCTGACGCTGGTGCAGTCGCTCATCAGCTGGGACGGTATGGGCAGCCTGGTACGGCGCAGCGAGGTGGTCAGCGATGTGTCGCGCCTCAACGACGCCCTGGGCGACCTGCGCGAAGCGCGCCTGCGCCACGCCATGGCCAATGGCGCGCCAACCGAGAGCAAGCAGTTGCAGGCCGCGCTGGAGGCGTTCAAGCCAACCCTGGCAACGCTGCGTGAAGTGATGATCCGGGCGCAGAGCCAGGCGCTGATCAATACTGCCGACCAGGCTCTGCAGGGCTACAGCGCCAACCAGGCCGCCAGCTTGCGTTCCTATGAAAAGATGCGCGCTGCACAGAAGGAAATGGGCGTGCTGGCCACCCAGTCGTTCGCCAGCATCGAGCAGATTCGCAATCAGGTGCGTGCCTTGCCTGATGCCGAACAGCGTTTCGTGCGCATCGAGGCGATCAACCAGATCCGCGAGAACCTGATCCTGCTGCGCTACCACGTTCGCGGTTACACGGGTAACACCAACGCCGAGACCGAGCAACTGATGAACACCCAGATCGCCACCACGGTGAACGATCTGCCTGGGCTGGTCGCTCGCTTCAATGGCAACTTCCCGCAGCAGTTCCAGCAATTGCAGCAGCAGGTACAGGCCTATGCCGCCGCTGTCGAAGCGTTCCGCGGCGAGGTCAGCCACCTGGTCGGCTACCGCGCGGCCATGGCCAAGGACATCGAAATCCTCAACGGCGTCATTGGCCAACTGCTCGATGACCAGGCAGTGCTGGTCGCCACGGACAGCCATTTCGCTCGCACCCTGCAGATCGCCACCACCCTGCTCGCCCTGCTGATCGGGGCACTGGCAGCCGTGGTGATCGCCCGGCAGATCAGCCAGCCGCTGCGCCAGGCACTGAACGCCATGGAGCAGGTGGCCGGCGGTGACCTCAGCGAGCAACCGACCAGCCGCCGCCGCGACGAGGTCGGGCAATTGCAGAACGCCCTGCAGGGCATGACCCGCAACCTGCGCGAGCTGATCGCCCAGGTACGCGATGGCATTTCGCAGATCGCCAGCGCCACCGAGGAGCTTTCGGCGATCACCGAGCAGACCAGCGCCGGTGCCAACCACCAGAAGGTGGAAACCGACCAGGTGGCCACGGCCATGCAGGAAATGGCTGCCACCGTGCAAGAGGTGGCGCGCAATGCTGGCGAAGCCTCCGAGGCCGCCAGCGCCACCGACGACGAAGCCCGTGAAGGTGACAGCGTGGTCAATCGCGCCGTTACCCAGATCGGCCGCCTGGCCAGCCAGGTGGATGCCACTGGCGCAGCCATGGACGCCCTGCGCACCGAAAGCCAGCGTATCGGCAAGGTCATGGATGTGATCAAGGCCGTGGCCGAGCAGACCAACCTGCTGGCGCTCAACGCCGCTATCGAAGCGGCCCGGGCCGGTGAGGCTGGCCGTGGCTTTGCCGTGGTGGCCGATGAAGTGCGCAGCCTGGCGCAGCGTACCCAGGCATCGACACTGGAGATCGAGTCGGCGATCGGCAGCCTTGAAGAAGGCACCCGCTCGGTGAGCGAGTTGATGGAACAGAGCCAGAGCCTGACCGAAAGCAGCGTGGCGCTAGTCCGTGAGGCCGGGGTGGCACTGGAAGGGATTACCCAGCGCGTATCGGGGATCCAGCTGATGAACCAGCAGATTGCCGCAGCGTCCGAGCAGCAGAGTGCGGTGGCTGAAGAGATCAGCCGCAGCGTAGTGACGGTGCGGGACATTTCCGAACAGACCGCTGAAGCCAGTCAGCAGACCTCAGCGTCCAGTGTGGAACTGGCGCGGTTGGGTGGGCAGTTGCAGCAGATGATCAGCCGGTTCCGCTTTTGAGCCATTGATCTGAAAGCTGTACTGACTTGTGTTGGTGCGGCCTGGTGTCGCGAAAGGGCTGCGAAGCGGCCCCAGGATTTCAGCTTCGCAGCTGAATTTGCCGGGGCCGCGCCGCGGCCCTTTCGCGACACCAGGCCGCTCCTACAGATACTGCGGCGCCTTCAAGATGGCGGATTACTCGAAGCCGAACAGCGCCCGCGCAGTCTCCACCAGCAGCGCTCGGCGCAATTGCGCCGAGCAACCCAGGGCCTCGAACTGCTCTACCGCCGAGCTGAAGCTCACCGACGACTCATGCTGGGTATGCGGCCAATCGCTGCCCCACATCAGCCGCTCTGCCCCATAGTGGGCTTCAAGTGCGCACAGGGCCTGCCGCGCAAATGCCAGGTTCTGCTCCGGCGTACCTTCCAGCCGGTAGATACCCGATACCTTGACCCACACCTTGCCCTTGCCGCCCAGCGTCAGCAGCTCGGCAAAGCCCGGCTGCCCCAGGCCCAGGCGGGCATCGGGCCGGCCAAAGTGGTCGACCACGATATCCAGGCCATAAGGCTCCAGCGCCCGCACCAGCGCAGGAATGTCCACCACATGGCGATGCAGCTCCAGGTGCCAGCCTTGTTCACCGATGCGCTCAAGCATGGGCCGCCATTCGCTACCCGTCAGGTCTGGCAGGCTGTGACCCATGAGGTTCAGGCGCACGCCCCTGACACCCAGCCGGGCCATTTCCTGCAAGGTCTCACGCTCGACGTCACGCTCAAGCATCACGACGCCGCGCATCTGCCCCGGCACGGTCTGCAGGGCACTGAGCAGGTAGCGGTTGTCGGTGCCCAGGAAACTGGGCTGCACCAACACGCCATGGCTGAAACCGTGGGCCAGCAACTGGCCCAGGTAATCGCCCAGCGGCGCATCATAGCTGGGCGCGTAACGCCGCTCGTTGGCCAGGTTCAGCCCACGGCTGAAGACATGGGCATGGCTGTCGATGGCGGTCAGGTGTGGAGCAGGAACATCGGGCATGGTTTTCACAGGGTAGTCAGGTTACTTGGCGACAGCGCCAGCCATGGCCGGCGCTGGAGTGGCCTCAAGGTTGCGGCCACGGGTTTCCGGCAGGCACAGCGCGGCGAGCATGGCCACGCCGTAGGCGATGCCGGCATCGATACCGATCGCGCTACCCAGCGACATGGATTCGCTCATGTGGCCGACCAGGAACGGGAACACCGCCGACAGCACACGGCCGAAGTTGTAGCAGAAGCCGACCCCGGCACCGCGCACGTCAGCCGGGTACAGCTCGTTGAAGAACGCCCCCAGGCTGGCCGGGATGCCGGCAGCGAAGAAACCGAGCGGGAAGCCGAGGAACAGCATCTGAGTGTTGCTCAGCGGGAAGAACACGTAGGCCTGCACGGTCAGCACACAGCACAGGGCGAACAGCAGGATGTTCTTGCGTCGGCCGATGCGGTCGATCAACAGGCCACTGACCACGCAACCACACCAGAAGGCGAAGATGATCACCGCCAGGTAGCCGCCGGAGTTGAGTACCGACAGGTTGCGTTCGGTCTTCAGGAAGGTCGGCAGCCAGGTCATCACCGCGTGGTAGCCACCGTGGGCACCCAGGCCCAGCAGGCCGCCGAGCAGGGTCACGCGCAGCAGCTCCGGGCGGAAGATGCCGGCCATGGACTTGAAGAAACTGCCAGGGATGGCCTTGTCTTTCTGCAGGCGCTGGAAGCTGTCCGGCTCTGGCACGTTGCGGCGCACCCAGATGATCAGCAGCGATGGCAGCAGGCCGACGAAGAACATCACCCGCCAGGCGTATTCGGCCGGCACCAACGAGTAGATCAGGGTGAACAAGCCCACTGCCAGGCCCCAGCCCACAGCCCAGGCACTCTGCACGGTGCCCATGACTTTGCCGCGGTATTTCGGGTTGATGGTCTCGGCCATCAGCACCGCGCCGGCCGCCCACTCGCCACCGATACCGAAGCCCTGCATGGCCTTGACGAACAACAGTGGATAAAAGCCGGTGACGAACGCCGACAGGAAGGTGAAGAAAGAGAACCAGAGGATCATCCACTGCAAGGTCCGCACGCGGCCATAACGGTCCGACAGGGTGCCGCCGAGCCAGCCACCGATCGCCGAGGTG
This sequence comes from Pseudomonas sp. NBRC 111123, assembly GCF_001320205.1. Classification (NCBI taxonomy): domain Bacteria; kingdom Pseudomonadati; phylum Pseudomonadota; class Gammaproteobacteria; order Pseudomonadales; family Pseudomonadaceae; genus Pseudomonas; species Pseudomonas sp. NBRC 111123. The sequence goes on along the minus strand of NZ_BCAZ01000001.1, from coordinate 93,897 downwards.
ACCAGGGTCAGGCCGCTGATCAGGCCGGCATCGCCCTTGGTCAGGGAGAATGCAGCGATCAACGCGGGGATGGCCAGGCCGAACATCTGCACTTCCAGCGCATCGAGCGACCAGCCACCGAAACAGGCCCAGAACGTCTTGCGTTCCCGTGTAGTGATCTGGCGGTACCAGCTGAACATGATTGTTATCCTTCTAGTCGTGTGTGTGACGGCCGGGCGTGCCGAAGCGCTTGGCACGCTGACGACCGGGCAGGCGAAGCCACTGCGCCGTGGCAGAACGGCGCAGACGGGTAAAAGGCGAAGCGGCCGGCTTAACGGCTCAGCGAATGTCGACGCGGTAGCGGAAGTGCTGCGCATGGCCGCGCGAGCGGCGCCATTCCAGAGGTTTGCCGGCGTAATCGCGGGCCAGGCGCTCGATCACCACCACCGGGCTGTCGACCGGCAGTTGCAACAAGCGGCCGTGGGCCGCATCGACCGCTTCGGCGGTCAGGGTTTCTTCGGCATAGGCGACCACCTGGCCACACAGTTCCTCGTAGATCGGATAGAGCAGCGGGCCTTTGCTTTGCAGCTCGACATCGAGCAGCGGCTGGAAGGTCTGACGCGGCAGCCAGATCTCTTCGGCGAGCACCGGTTGGGCGCCGAGCAGTCGGGTACGGACAATGCGAATGACCTGGGCCTCGGCGGCAAGGCCCAAGGCTTCGGCAACGGCCGACGGTGCCGGTACCGGCTCGATGGAGAGGATGCGGCTTTCCGGCATCACCCGCTCGCCGGTGGCGGTCTCGAAGCGGAAGAAGCGGAACAGCGAAGACTGGAACTGCGGGCGGCGGATGAAGGTGCCGCGGCCCTGCTGACGCTCCAGCACGCCCTCGGCGACCAGCACGTCGACGGCCTTGCGCACGGTGCCGACGGACATGTCGAACTCCGTGGCCAGGGCCGCTTCGGTGGGAATGGCCTCGCCCGGGCGCCAGCGGTTGTTGGCGATCTGCTCGATCAGGTGATCGCGCAGTTGTTGATAGCGTGGTAGTCGAGCATCACCTGACAGTGGGTGCATGGGTCGGCTCTCGTCTTGTTATGTAAACATATATATGAATTTTTTCGAGAGTATTCCCCGTGGGTGACAGGCTGTCAATCCTCCGCTGGTCGCCGCCGCCGGCCTCACTTATCCTCAGGCATCGGAAATTTCCACAACAAGGACGTGGCAATGCTCGCCGCCCTGAAAGGCTACCCCGCCAGCGTCCGCCTGCTGCTGGCCACTACCTTCACCCTCACCGTGGCCCGGGCCCTCACCCTGCCCTACCTGGTGGTCTACCTGGCCGACAATTTCCAGCTTGCGGTGGGCCACATCGGCCTGTTGATCGGAGGCGCGCTGATCGTCGCGTCACTGCTGAGCCTGTACGGCGGGCACCTGGTCGACACGGTGCGCAATCACACTCTGGTCAGCGCCAGTACACTGGTGTTCGCTTTGGCCTTCGTGGCCGCCATTGCCAGTCGATCGGCGTTGCTGTTCTTCTTCTGCCTGGTGCTGATCAACCTGGCCCTGGCCGTGGTCGACATCGCCGCCAAGGCGGGCTTCTGCGCACTGCTGCCAGTGGCGCAACGGGCCGAGGTGTTCGCCATCAAGTACACCTTGAGCAACGTCGGTTACGCCGTCGGCCCGATGCTCGGCGTGGCCATGCTGGCGCTCGACGATCATCTGCCCTTCATCGCCTCGGCGCTGACCGGCCTTGGCATGTGCCTGGCCTACTGGCGCCTGGGCGACCGAGGGCTGCAGGCCAGTACGCCAGAGCAGCCAGCTGCAGGCTTCGCCCAAGTGGCACTGGGCCTGGCACGTGACCGTCGACTGGTGTGCTTCACCCTGGGTGGCGTGCTGAGCGCGGTGGTATTCGGCCAGTTCACCGCGTACCTGTCGCAGTACCTGGTGGTGACCAGCAGCGCCAGCGAGGCAGCACGGCTGGTCGGCTACCTGGTAACCACCAACGCGGTCACGGTGATCGCCCTGCAGTACCTGATTGGCCGGCGCATCGGCCGCCAGCAGCTGATGCCCTGGCTGCTGGCGGGCATGGCGCTGTTCATTGTCGGCTTGCTGGGTTTTGCCATGGCCGGGTCTGTCATGGGCTGGTGCCTGGCAATGCTGGTGTTCACCCTGGGTGAGATCATCGTCATACCCGCCGAGTACATGTTCATCGACCTGATTGCCCCGGAGCACCTGCGCGGGGTGTATTACGGGGCGCAGAACCTGTCCAACCTCGGCGCAGCGCTGGGGCCGGTGATGGTGGGATTCGCCCTGGGGCGGTGGTGGCCGGGGGTGATCTTCTACCTGCTGGTGATGTCAGTGATACTCGCCGGCGTGTTCTACTGGCTGGGTACCCGTCGGGGTTGATGTCGTCCGTACCGGCCAATCGCGGCTAAAGCCGCTCCTACAACCATCGTCGGCGCTGACGAACCGCCGCCTGCGTGCCAGACTGATTGATCGGGACCGCGTTATCTTTTTTGCTCCGGAGTTTTCATGTCGTTGTCCAGCGGGCTGATCGCCGTGGTCGCCCTGGCCTATATGGCCATCATGTTCGCCATCGCCTTCTACGGTGACCGCCGCAGCACGCCGTTGCCGCCGCGTCTGCGTGCGTGGGTGTACAGCCTTTCGCTGGCGGTGTACTGCACCAGCTGGACCTTCTTCGGCGCGGTCGGCCAGGCTGCCGAACAGCTCTGGGCGTTCCTGCCGATCTACCTCGGGCCGATCTTGCTGCTGATCTTCGCGCCCTGGGTACTGCAGAAGATGGTGCTGATCAGCAAGCAGCAGAACATCACCTCGATCGCCGACTTCATCGCCGCCCGCTATGGCAAGTCACAGTCCCTGGCGGTGGTGGTGGCGCTGATCTGCCTGGTTGGCGTGCTGCCTTACATTGCCCTGCAGCTCAAGGGCATCGTGCTCGGCGTCAACCTACTGATCGGCGCCAACGCCGACGCCACCGGCACCCGCGTGCAGGACACTGCGCTGGTGGTATCGCTGGTGCTGGCGCTGTTCGCCATCGTCTTCGGCACACGCAGTCTGGACGTCACCGAGCACCACCGCGGCATGGTCCTGGCCATCGCCTTCGAGTCGATGATCAAGCTGCTGGCGTTCCTCGCCGTGGGCGTGTTCGTGGTGTTCAACCTGTACGACGGCTTCGACGACTTGTTTACCCAGGCGCGCCAATCGGTGCAGCTGGACAGCTATTGGCAGGAAACCATCAACTGGCCGTCGATGGTGGTGCAGACCGCGGTGGCGATGATGGCGATCATCTGCCTGCCGCGGCAGTTCCACGTCACCGTGGTGGAGAACATCGAACCCCAGGACATGCGCCTGGCGCGCTGGGTGTTCCCGCTGTACCTGGCCCTGGCTGCGCTATTCGTGGTGCCAATCGCCCTGGCCGGGCAGATGTTGCTGCCGGGCACGGTGATTTCCGACTCCTTCGTCATCAGCCTGCCGCTGGCCGAAGCGCACCCGAGCCTGGCCCTGCTGGCCTTCATCGGCGGTGCTTCGGCCGCCACTGGCATGGTCATCGTCGAGGCCGTGGCGCTGTCGACCATGGTCTCCAACGACATGCTGCTGCCCTGGCTGCTGCGCCGCAACAACGCCGAAAGGCCGTTCGAGGCATTCCGCCACTGGATGCTGTCGGTGCGCCGGGTGACCATCGTGGTGATCCTGCTGCTGGCCTACGTCAGCTACCGCCTGCTCGGCTCCACCGCGAGCCTGGCGACCATCGGCCAGATCGCCTTCGCCGCCGTCACCCAGCTGACCCCAGCCATGCTCGGCGCCCTGTACTGGAAGCAGGCCAACCGGCGCGGCGTGTTCGCCGGCCTGGCGGCGGGCATCTTCCTGTGGTTCTACACCCTGGTGCTGCCGATCATCGCCCATAGCCTGGGCCTGTCGCTCGGGCTGTTCCCGGGCCTGGCCTGGCTGCATGGCAACCCGCTCGGCTTGCCGATCAGCCCCTTGACCCAGGGCGTGGTGCTGTCGCTGGCAGGCAACTTCACCCTGTTCGTGTGGGTGTCGATGCTGTCGCGCACCCGCGTGTCGGAGCACTGGCAGGCGGGCCGTTTCATCGGCCAGCAGACCAGCGCCCGCCCCAGCAGCAAACCGTTGCTGGCGGTACAGATCGATGACCTGCTCAACCTGGCCTCGCGCTTCGTCGGCGAGGAACGCGCGCGGCAGAGTTTCATCCGCTTCGCCTACCGTCAGGGCAAAGGCTTCAACCCCAACCAGAACGCCGACGGCGACTGGATCGAACACACCGAACGCCTGCTCGCCGGTGTGCTCGGCAGCTCCTCGACCCGCGCCGTGGTCAAGGCCGCCATCGAGGGCCGCGACATGCAGCTCGAGGACGTGGTGCGCATCGCCGACGAAGCCAGCGAGGTGCTGCAGTTCAACCGTGCCCTGCTGCAGGGCGCCATCGAGAACATCAACCAGGGCATCAGTGTGGTCGACCAGAACCTGCACCTGGTGGCCTGGAACCGCCGTTACCTGGAGCTGTTCAACTACCCCGACGGGCTGATCAGCGTCGGCCGGCCGATCGCCGACATCATCCGCTACAACGCTGAGCGAGGCCTGTGTGGCCCGGGCGAGGCGCAAGTGCATGTGGCGCGGCGCCTGCACTGGATGCGCCAGGGCCGTGCCCACTCTTCCGAACGCTTGTTCCCCAACGGCCGGGTGATCGAGCTGATCGGCAACCCGATGCCCGGTGGCGGCTTCGTGATGAGTTTCACCGACATCACCCCGTTCCGCGAGGCCGAGCAGGCGCTGCGCGACGCCAACGAAGGGCTGGAGCAGCGTGTGGCAGAGCGCACCCATGAGTTGTCGCAGCTGAACCAGGCACTGTCGGAAGCCAAGAGCCAGGCCGAAGCGGTGAGCAAGTCCAAGACCCGCTTCCTCGCTGCCGTCAGCCATGACCTGATGCAGCCGCTGAACGCTGCCCGGCTGTTCTCCGCCGCCCTGTCGCAGCAGGCCGAAGGCATGAACGAAGAGGCCCAGCAGCTGGTGCAGCACATGGACAGCTCGCTGCGTTCGGCCGAGGAACTGATCAGCGACTTGCTGGACATTTCGCGCCTGGAAAACGGCAAGATCACCCCCGACGCCAAACCTTTCGCCCTCAACGAACTGTTCGACACCCTCGGCGCCGAGTTCAAGGTACTGGCGGCCGAAAAGGGCCTGGAATTCCGCTTGCGCGGTAGCCGTCTGCGGGTCGACAGCGACATGAAGCTGCTGCGCCGGGTGCTGCAGAACTTCCTCACCAATGCCCTGCGCTACGGCAAGAGCCCGATACTGCTGGGGGTGCGCCGCCAAGGCGAGCACCTGTGGCTGGAAGTCTGGGACCGTGGCCCGGGCATTGCCGATGACAAGCTGCAGGTGATTTTCCAGGAATTCAAGCGCCTGGACAGCCACCAGACTCGCGCTGAAAAAGGCCTGGGCCTGGGCCTGGCGATCGCCGATGGCTTGTGCCGGGTGCTTGGCCACAAGCTGGAAGTGCGTTCCTGGCCCGGCAAGGGCACGGTATTTCGCGTCCATGTGCCGATTGCCCAGCACACCGCGGCGGCACCGAGCGCCCCGGTGGAAATTGCGAGCCAGCCGCTGGCCGGTTTGCAGGTGCTGTGCGTGGACAACGAAGACAGCATCCTGATCGGCATGAACAGCCTGCTCAGCCGCTGGGGTTGCCAGGTCTGGACCGCACGCAACCGCGCCGAATGCGAGGCACTGCTGGCCAAGGGCATGCGCCCGCACCTGGCGCTGGTGGACTTCCACCTGGATGACGGCGAAACCGGTACCGAGCTGATGGGCTGGTTACGCGCGCGCCTGGGCGAGCCGGTGCCCGGTGTGGTGATCAGCGCCGACGGCAGCAAGGAAACCTTGGCCACCGTGCATGCCGCTGGCCTGGATTACCTGGCCAAACCGGTAAAGCCGGCGGCCTTGCGTGCCCTGCTCAATCGCCATCTGAGCCTGGTTCAGTAACCGCCGCGTCAGCCAGTGCTTCGTCCGCGAGTGCCCGCTCCAGCAGCTCGGCCGGCAGGCTCTTGCTGGCACGGGCCCCGAGCAGCTTGAGCTGCTCGCTGCGGCTGACCAGGTTGCCGCGCCCTTCGCACAGCTTGTTGCGTGCTGCGGCGTAGGCCTTGTCGACTTGCTGCAGGCGGTTGCCCAGTTCGTCCAGGTCCTGGATGAACAGCACGAACTTGTCGTACAGCCAACCGGCGCGCTCGGCGATTTCTCGGGCGTTCTGGCCCTGGCGTTCCTGCTTCCACAGGCTGTCGATGACCCGCAGGGTGGCGAGCAAGGTGGTGGGGCTGACGATCACGATCTGCCGGTCGAAGGCCTCCTGGAACAGGTTTGGCTCAGCTTGCAGGGCCGCCGAAAACGCCGCTTCGATGGGCACGAACAGCAGCACGAAGTCCAGGCTGTGCAGGCCTTCGAGGCGGTTGTAGTCTTTGCTCGACAAGCCTTTGACGTGGCTGCGCAGCGACTGCACGTGCTGCTTCAGGGCGTTTTCATCGTTGTTGCTGACGAACTGCTGGTAGGCGGTGAGGCTGACCTTGGCATCGACCACTACCTGCTTGTCGCCGGGCAACATGATCAGCACATCGGGCTGGAAGCGCTCGCCGTCGGCGCTCTTGAGGCTGACCTGGGTCTGGTATTCGCGGCCCTTTTCCAGGCCCGCATGCTCCAGCACCCGCTCAAGGATCAGCTCGCCCCAGTTGCCCTGGGTCTTCTGGCCCTTGAGTGCCTGGGTGAGGTTGGTGGCTTCGTCAGACAGGCGCAGGTTGAGCTGTTGCAGGCGCTCCAGCTCCTTGCCCAGCGAGAAGCGTTCGCGGGCTTCCTGCTGGTAGCTTTCCTCGACGCGCTTTTCAAACGCCTGGATGCGCTCCTTGAGCGGGTCGAGCAACTGGCCCAGATGCTGCTGGCTGGTCTGGGCGAAGCGTTGTTCGCGCTCGTCGAAAATTTTCGTGGCCAGGTCGGCGAACTGGGCACGCAGGGTGTCACGGGCCTCCTGAAGGTCTTCCAGGCGCTGCTGGTGACTGTCCTGCTGCTCGCGAAGTTCAGCTTCCAGGCGTGCGGTCTGCGCTTCCAGGCGACGCAGTTCAGCTTCACGAGTGGCGCGTTCCAGGTGCCAGGCGTGGGCGGCATCACGAGCGTTATCGCGATCGATCTGCAGCAGCTCCAGTTCACGGCCCAGGGCGGCCAGTTGAGTCTGCTTGACGGTGTTCGCTTCGCTGAGGTCGCTGACCTCGTCGCGGCTGGCGTCCAGTTGCGCCTGCAGGCCGGCCTGGGCCAGTTGCGCACTGCTCAGGCGCTCCTCGAGCAGGGCCTGCTCGCCTTGACGCGCACCCTGACGGCGCTGCACCTGCATGACCCAAGCCAAGCAAGGCAAGGCCCCTGCCACCAAGCCCAGCAGAATGCTGGTCAGATCCACTGCCATGCTTACCCCGATCACACTGTTGCGAGTTGCGTGCAGCTTATCAGTCTGACTGATCGGGCGCCTGCTCCGGCGCATCACCCTGGAATAGCCGCGCATACTCCAGCTGCGCGTGCCGATCTCCGGCCCGCGCCGCCTGGCGCAGTAATTCATGACCAATACGGCGGTCCCGGGCGTTGCCGCAATCGCGGCAGAGCATCTGCCCCAACCGGCTCTGCGCTACCACCACGCCTTCGCGCGCGGGCTGCTTGAGCAGGCGCCCGGCGATGTGCTTGACCTGATGCTTGTCACCCAGGCGCGGGCTGTCGAGCAGCCAGAGGGCCACTTTCAGGGAAAAGCGCTTGGGCGAAGCGGCTGAGGAGGCAACAGCGGGGCTGGCGAGGGGTTTACCGCGAAACTTCATGACGGTGGCAGGGTAGCAACTCGAAAGGCGCGCCACTCTACTCCTTTTTTTCGTGCATGACCTGTCGATTTCCGGAGGATTGAAATTTTTTTTCAATGATCGTTTCTTGACGTTTCCGAGTGGATGACTGGTGGGTCGGCTGATGCCTGACGATTGTCGGACAGTTCTCTGATTTGCTGGCACGCCCGTCCTAGAGCAAGCGCTCGGGACAATCCACAGTTCCTGTGGATAACTCGGTGGACAACCCCTTCAATGAGCCCGCAAACCCCCGTGAAATGGGGCCTACAGTCAAACTGACGATTTTTTCACCAGCAAAAATTAGTGTTTTTTTTCATTGACTTAAGGTGCCAGTCAAGTCATTGGCGAGCGTGAACGGGGCTGTTGCCGGGCTGTTACAAGTCACGCCTCGTATGTGAACAAGTGCACCGAAAGCCTGCGTTTGGATGCACGAAATTGGCACATCGGCCCGGTTGGAGGCCAGTTGCCCCCTCTTCCCATCAGGCGAAAGACGCGCCATACTGCGCGGCTCGCCTGACGAAACGTGCAAAGCTTGCAAAGGCCTCATACTTCCGGTAAGGTGCGCTTCGTTAGTACCCAAGCTGAAAGTCAATTGGCCTTAAGCGTCCTTGCAGCCCATCGCTCTCCCGAACGACCGCTGCTGAAACCAGGACCGGCCCACTCGATGATTCCCTCGCCAGCCCAGCGCTGTTCAAGCACGAATCAACCGGAAGATTGATCAGGATTCCACCCGACGGCCTAGAACCTTGGCCCCGGTGTGCTGCCTGCCTTCTGAAGTACCTACCAGTCAGCCCAAGCGCCCACACTTTGATTGCGCTCTCTCTGGCTGCCCTGTTCCAGTCAGGTTCTTCGTCCCTTAATAATGGCGTCACTGGAACGTTTCTATCATGCACGGATCATACCCTCCGTGTTTAAAGCAGGAACATCCAACAACATGCAAACTCATCATCAAATTCAGGCTGCCATTGGCACCCTCTCCCAAGCCTTCTCGCCGTTGAAGTGCTTGATCACTGCCCCACGCAAGGGCAACTTCAGCTTCACCCTGGTGGACGAGCACGGCATCGCCTGCCACACCGAACGCCTGTACCCAGAGCAGTACAGCCGCTCGGAACCCTTGCAGGCAGTAATCGCCCGCACACGCCAATCGCTCACCGCGTGAGCGGCGAATATCGGGGTATTCAGGGCCTGAATGGCACCTGCCGAATGCTGCCTGATCGTTCTTGGCCTAATTGCCGCAAGGCATATAGCGCTGGGAAGCAGGCAGCAATCGATTTAAAAACAGCCCTTTACACCACGATTATCACACTACACTTCAACTCGAGCGGTCCTTACCGCTTCCGGCGGGCCTGACCAATTTCCAGCTGCCAAGCTCCAGCGCCCGTCGGTCCCTTACTGCTCGAGGGCATCATGGGTATCGCGGCGAACGAATTGTGTCAGTATGTGATCCGACCAACCCTGGTCTATCTGAATCGTCATTGCGCCAGCGCCGAGGCCCTCCTGCTCGGTATCGCGGCCAGCCAGTCGGCACTCGGTTCAGCCTTGCACGACCGCCGAGGCCATGGCCTTTACCGCATAGGCGAAAGCCGTCACCAGGCTGTCTGGGACGACTTTCTCGCCCGTGATCCAGAGCTGGCCAGCCTGGTACGCGGCCTGGCCAGCCAGCACGCCTTCCTCGGCGGGCCCCACCTGGAACTCACGGTGAACCTGCGTTACTCCACCGCCATCGCCTGGATGCTCATCGAAGAGCAGTCCACGTTGCTGCCTGCAGCCGATGACCTGCTCGGCCTGGCGCGTATCTGGCGGCAGATTTTCCACCCTCAAGGTCGCCTGCGCGACTTCACCCAGGCTTGGCAGTTGTGCATTGCCCAGAAATTGCCACAGGCATCTTAAGAGGCGTCCTACACCACTAACGGAAAAAAGGGAATTTTGGTCGGATTGTCCTACAAAAGCGCTCTATCTCCTGCGATTCAGGCTATAGCGCGGCGCGTGATTTGTTGGTAGCTTTTCGCCCCGGAGATCACAAGGAGTTTCTAATAATGAAAAAAGCAATGCTCAAAACCTCCCTCGGCGTAGCCGTTGCCCTGGCATCCAGCCAATTGTTCGCTGCCGGCTTCGCACTTAACGAACAAAGCATCAGCGGCATGGGGACAGGCTTCGCAGGTCGTTCTTCTTCTGCCGATGATGCCAGCACCGTGTATGGCAACCCGGCCGGCATGTCGCGCCTCAAGCGCCAGGAAGTGACCGTGGGCGGCGCGGCTGTAATCGCCAAGACGGACATTTCAGGCCGAGGCAGCAGTCCACTGCCAGGTGAAACCGACGGTGACATGGTGCCAACGGTAGGGGTACCGATGGGCTACTACGTCAAGCCGATCGATGAGCACTGGAGCGTCGGCTTTGGTGTTTACGTCCCGTTCGGCCTGGTGACCGATTACGGCAGCGGCGACGCCGCTCGCTACTGGGGTAAAAAGAGCCACGTCGAGGTCATCACCTTCCAGCCAACCGTCAGCTACGCCTTCAACGACAAGGTGTCGATCGGTTTCGGCCCGACCATCAACAAGATCAAGGGCGAACTGGGCTCGAACACCATCAACCGCTTCACGCCTGGAACCAACGACGGCGAAGTGAAGATCAAGGGCGATGACACCGCCGTCGGCTATAACATCGGCATTCTCGTGCAGGCCACCGACCGTACCCGTGTCGGCCTGACCTACCACTCGATGGTCGACTACAAGCTCGAAGGCAATACCAAGATCAACAACGCCCTGATCGGGCCTTTCAGCGGTAGCAAGTTCGACGCCACCTTGAAGATCAAGACGCCTGAGTCTGTGGACTTCTCGGTCACTCACGAACTGGACGACCAGTGGACCCTGTATGCAGGCAGCACCTGGACCCGCTGGAGCCGCCTGAAGGACATCACCGTAAACAACGAAGTGCCGGCACCACTGGCCGCCCAGTTCGGCACCATCACTGAAGAGCAGAATTGGCACGATACCTGGGCTCACGCCATTGGCGCGTCCTACAAGGTCAACAAGGAGTGGGTACTGCGCACCGGCTTCTCCGTTGACCAGTCGCCAACCAACAACACCGACCGTTCGCCGCGCATCCCTACGGGTGATCGCAAGGCAATCAGCATCGGTGCCGGTTATAGCCCAACCGACGACATGACCATCGACGTGGCCTACTCCTACCTGTGGGAAGAGGATACCAAGGTCAACCTGGCCAGCCCGACCAAGGGCCGTTACCAGGCCAAGTACGAGAACAGCGCTCACGGTATCGGTGCTTCCCTCACCTACCGTTTCTGATTCGTACCTGTTCCATAAGAAACCGCCCTCGTGGCGGTTTTTTCATGCCTGGATTTGCCAGCTGTCGCCCAGCGCGTCGCGCAGGAAGCCCATGAAGGCGCGAACCTTTGGCGTCAGGGCAAAGCGATCAGCCACGCACAGGTAGATGTCCATCGGCTCGGTCTGGGCATATGCCTGGCCGCTGTCGCTGTATTCGAACAACGGCACCAACGCCCCCGAGGCCAGATGCGGCCTGACGATGAACTCGGCCAGGCGGGTGATGCCGCCATCGTTGAGGGCCATCTGCGTCAGGGCATCGATGTCGTCACTGATCAATACGCGGCCAAATTCCGCCTCGAAGCGCATGCCGTCACGCACGAAGCCCCAACGCAGGAAACGGCCGTCCACCGGATAACGGAACACCAGGCAGCAGTGATCACGCAACGTCTCGGGGGTGGTCGGCAACCCTGCGCTGGCGAGGTAACCCGGTGACGCGCAGCAGATGAACGGGATCCGAGCGATATGCCGCGCCAGCAGCTGGTCTTCCAGTTGCGGGGTGATGCGCAGGCTGACGTCCACGTCTTCGCGGGCGTGATTAACCTTGCGATCAGTCGTTACCAACTCTATCGAAAGCAATGGATAGCGGGCACTGAACGCCGGGATCAGCGGTGCCAGGACGTGACGACCAAATGCCGAGGTCGAGGCGATGCACAGCCGACCCTGCGGCTCGCTATCGGGGGCGGTGACTGCTTGTTCGGCAAGAGCCAGGTCGCGCTCGATGTGCCTTACCCGCTCGTAGTATTGGCTTCCGGCGGGTGTCAGCGCCATGCTGCGCGTGGTACGGCTGAGCAGGCGCACCTGCAAGTGCCCTTCCAGGCGCGCCAGGTTCTGGCTGACCGCTGCTGGGCTGAGGCCAAGGTTGCGGGCGCCGGCGGCGATACTGCCGGCTTCGACCACCTTGATGAAACTGCGGATGGCGTTGAGCAGATCCATGGCAAGTTCTTCGATTCGTAAGAATCTCTTTATAAAGAACTCAATCGAGCTGGTCTACAGCCGCTGCCGGAGGCATTGCTAACCTGCGCCCTCAGCCAACATTCAGGAGGTCGCATGAGCAGTCTTTCCAACACCCGCAGCCGGCGCAAACTACGCCCAGGCGCTACGCCATATGTGTTCGCGTTCTACATGTCATCGATCATGGCGCTGCTGATGTGCTTCGTGATCACAGCCGCAAATGCCGGGGTGAACCCGGAGTATCTGGGCAATGTGCTGAAGGCTTACCAGCTTGCGATGCCAGTGGCGTTCGTGTGCGTACTGATGGTGAGGCCGGTGGTGCTGAAGCTGGTGGCTATCACGGTGCATACGCACTGAGGGGCGGCAAGGGCCAGCCTTGAGTATTTCAGCGCCTTTGAGATCGAGCGCCGCCCGCGCGGCGCATCGCGGATAAATCCGCTCCTACATTTTTTTCGGGCCAATTATTCCTGTGAGGTTATCGCTGTCCGCCTTGGTGCATGACGCGAGACAGATGGGGCTGCATCAATGCCCGCAGAGATGCATCGCCATACCAACAAGGCGGTCCCTGTTGGCTTAACAGGAGTGACTGGCCCGAAACAGATGTAGGAGCGGATTTATCCGCGATGCGCCGCGTGGGCGGCGCTCGATCTCATAAGCGCTGAAGCACTCAAGACAGGCACTCACGGATGCGACGCTATCGCCTTCTCGATCGCGGCTCTGAACGCTGGATCATCAGGCTTGGTCAAGCTCGAGAAGTTGCCAATCACCTTACCCTTGCGATCCACCACGTACTTGTAGAAGTTCCACTTCGGCGCGCTGCTCTGGTGCGCCAACTCGGCAAACAGCGGTATCGCATCCTTGCCGCGCACCGCCTGGGTCTTGGTCATGGTGAAGGTCACACCATAGTTGGCGTAGCAGACCTTGGCCGTCTTCTCGCTGTCGGCGTCTTCCTGCTTGAAGTCGTTGGACGGCACACCGAGCATTTCCAGGCCCTGCTCGTGAAACTCTTTGTAAGTCGCCTCCAGCCCCTCGAACTGAGGCGCGAAACCGCAATAGCTGGCCGTATTGACCACCACCAGCGGCTTGCCGGCGAAGCGCTGGCACAGGTCGACCTGCCCCTTGCCTCGTAACTCAGGCAAGCTGCCCTGCAACAGCGCCGGACAATCAGCGGCCCAGCTGGAGCTTGCGGCCAGCAGCGCGAGCAACGGCATCGTCAACCAATGAGCACGCATCGTTCGTTTCTCCTGCAAGATAATCCTTGAACTTGCAGGGTAGCGCTTAACAAACGTTCATGCCCAGCTGCATCAACGCCAACCCGCCTCGCTGCCAGCCCCACCACACCAGCGCCAGCAGCAACGCCAAGGCCGCAAGCAGCAGCCCACGGGCCAGGTGGCGGTTCATGCCGCTTGCGCCTGCAAACGGGCGACCGGACGTTCTCGTACCGGCCAGTTGAGCGCGGCAGCCAGCAGACTGAGCAGAATGGAAATCTGCCAGACCAGGTCATAGTTACCGGTCTGGTCGTACACCACTCCCCCCAACCAGCCGCCAAGGAATGCGCCCAGCTGGTGGAACAGGAAGACGATGCCACCGAGCATCGACAGGTTGCGCACGCCAAAAACCGTGGCCACGGTGCCATTGGTCAACGGCACGGTGGAAAGCCACAGCAGGCCCATGGCAATACCGAACAAGTAGGCACTTACTTGCGTTACCGGCGCCCACAGGAACAGCGCGATCACCACCGCACGCAGCAGGTACAGCGCGGTCAGCAAACGCGGCTTGGACATGCGGCCACCCAGCCAGCCAGCGGTATAGGTACCAACAATGTTGAACAACCCTACCAGCGCCAGCACCGTGGTGCCGGTGGTTGCTGGCAGATGCTGGTCGACCAGGTAAGCAGGCAGATGCACGCCAATAAAGACCACCTGGAAGCCACAAACAAAGAAACCCAGGGCCAGCAGCCAGAAGCCGGAGTGCGAGCACGCCTCGCGCAGGGCCTGGCCCAACGTCTGCTCCGCGCCATGACTGGGCAGCGGCCGGTCACGCAGCAGGCCGACAAAGGGCACGATCAGCGCAACCAGCAAGCCAAGCACCAACAGCGCCGACGACCAGCCCAGCCATTCGATCAGGCCGAGGGTTCCGGGGAGCATGGCGAACTGGCCGAAGGAGCCGGCGGCGCTGGCGATACCCATGGCCATGCTGCGTTTTTCCGCCGGAACCGCACGGCCGACCACACCGAGGATGACCGAGAATGAGGTGCCAGACAGACCGATACCGATCAACAGGCCGGCGCTGAGCGACAGCGACCAGGCCGAATCGGCGGTACTCATCAGCAACAGGCCAGCGGCATAGAGTATGCCGCCGATAATCACCACCCGCGCCGCACCAAGGCGGTCGGCCAGCGCACCGGCAAACGGCTGCGCCAATCCCCAGACAAGGTTTTGCAGGGCGATGGCAAAGGCGAACACTTCACGGCCCCAGCCAAAATCGGCGCTCATCGGCGCCAGGAACAGGCCAAAACCGTGACGCACACCCAGCGACAGCGCCAGGATCAACGCCGCCCCCGCAAGTACCCACCCGCTGGTTCGCCACACCGAAGTCATTGTCGTTATCTCCAGCACATCGCAAGGTTGTACGGGTATATACCCGCTTCTAGTGGTAATGATTCAGGCAAGCCGCTCCAGCAACCGCACCAGCTCGTCACGCTGCCCTTCGCCCAACTGCTCGACCAGCGACAACTGTGCCTGCTCCCAGGCTGGGTGGGCCGCATGCAAGCGCGCCTCGCCCGCCCCGGTCAGCAACACCACGCGGTTGCGCTGGTCATCGCCGTCGGCCAACGCCACCAGCCCTTCTGCTTCCAGCACGCGCAGGTTACGGCCCAGCGTACTGCGCTCCAGGCCCATGGCCTCGGCCAGTGTGGTGATACTGGGGCGATCAAGCCGCTGCAGGTGGCGTAACAGGGAAAACTGGGCGACATTGATGCCGAAGCCGGCAAGGGCCTCGTCGTAGTGCCGGCTCACCCCTCGGGCGGCGCGACGCAGATGGGTGCAGATGCATTCACTGGTCAACATGGATACGTGTATATACCCGCTTCAGAGTGGTTGCAACAAGTTTCAAGGTGCGGGCTCAAGCTCACAGGCTCAACGCCAGCCCCAATACTACCGTCAGTTCCAACAATTCCAGCATCGCCCCCGCGGTGTCCCCGGTGGTGCCACCCAACCGCTGGCACATCAGCCGCCGCAGCCAGCAGAACACTGCAAGCGACGCCAAGAGCGGCCATAGCGCCAGCCAACCACCCATCAACAGGCACAGCGACACACTGCCCAGCAACACCCAACTCGCCGTGCCCCGTGGCAAGTGCTCAGCCAGCGCCTGCCCCAAGCCGCCCTTGCGTACATAGGGCGTACCAAGGAACAAGCCAAGCATCGCCGCCCTCCCCACCACCGGCGCCAGGATCAGCAAGGCACCCGCGCCCCGCTCCACCAGCACCCACAAGGCACAGAACTTCAGCAGCAACACCAGCACGAGGGTGACCACGGCTATCGGCCCGCTGCGCGGATCCTTCATGATCTGCAGCGTGCGCTCGCGGTCACCGAAGCCGCCCAGCCAGGCATCGGCACTGTCGGCAAGGCCATCCAGGTGCAGCGCGCCGCTAAGCAGTACCCACAGCGCCAGCAGCAAGGCTGCGTGCAAAGGTGCCGCAACACCTTGCAGCAGATGGCTGGCAAGCCACAGCAACACGCCGAACAGCAGCCCTACCAACGGGTAGCAGAGCAACGAACGGCCCATTTCACGTGGCTCTGGCATCCCCGGCAAACGCACCGGCAAACTGCTGAGAAACTGCAAGGCAATCCAGAACGGCAGCATGTCAAAGCACCTCGAGCAGCGCGCCATCGTCGTCCACCGCCAGGCGCACCAAGGCGCCATGGCCGACCTCGACCTGCAGCAACTGCTCCCGGGGCAGGCCACGGGCACGCGCCAGCAGCAGGCGCATGACACCGCCATGGGTGACCAGCAGCACGCGCTTGCCGGCATATTGCTGGTGCAGGCGGCCGATAGCGGACAGCACGCGCTGGGCGAAGGCCGCGACAGGCTCGCCTGCGGGCGGTGTGTAACTGTAAGGGTCGGCCCAGAAGCGCCCAAGCGCGTCAGCCTGCGTTTGCATGATCTGCATGGCGCTGCGCCCTTCCCACTCACCGAAATGCAGCTCTTGCAGACCGGCTTCCAGCTGAACCGGCATGCCCAGTTGTTCGGCAAAACGCGCACAGCGCTGCAACGGCGAGCTGACCAGCACATCCCAGGGGCCTGCGCCTGCCAGCGCGTCACGCATCTGGCCCCAGCCCTTGTCGGTCAAGGCATCATCCAGGCTGCCGCGCAGGCCGCCGCCCAGCTCGGTTTCACCGTGGCGCAGCAGGTCGAGAATCATGCCGGGCGGTCCGCTACCGCCGCCTCGGCGAAGGTCGCCATCTGCCCGTGCAGGGCGCAGGCCAGGCGCATCAGCGGCACTGCCAAGGCGGCTCCACTGCCCTCGCCCAGGCGCAACCCCAAGGCCAGCAGCGGCTCGGCCTGCAGCGCTGCAAGCAGGGTCTTGTGCCCAGGCTCCGCGCCCTGATGAGCGAACAGCAGCCAGTCACGGCTCTGCGGATTCAGGCGTACCGCCAGCAGTGCGGCGACGCTGCAGATGAAGCCATCCACCAGCACCGCGATACCCTGCTGGGCACAGGCGAGGTAGGCACCGGTCAGTGCAGCGATCTCGAAGCCGCCAACGCATGCCAGTGCCTGCAGCGGCTCATCGGCGCGCAGGCCGTGCAGCACCAGGGCGCGCTCGATCACTTCTGCCTTGTGGCGAACACCTGCGCTATCCAGCCCAGTACCCGGCCCACTCAGCTCACCCGCCGGGCAGGCCAGCAAGGTGCTGGCCAGGGCGGCGGCGGCAGAGGTGTTACCAATGCCCATCTCGCCACCGATGAACAGCTGCGCGCCATTGGCCGCCGCGCGCAAGGCACTGTCGCGACCGGCCTGCAATGCACCTTGCAGCTGCGCGTCGGTCATGGCTGGCTGGCGTGCGAAGTTGGCGGTGCCGGCGCCAAGGCGCAGATGACAAACCCCAGGCAGTTCCAGTTCAGGGTCAATGGTCCCCAGGTCGACCACTTCAAGGCTGGCCTGCAGTTGCCGCGCCAGCACGCTGATCGCCGCACCACCGCCCACGAAGTTGCGCAGCATCTGCCCGGTGACCGCCTGCGGATAGGCCGAAATGCCCTCCTCGACCACACCATGGTCGCCCGCGAAAATCGTGATGGCGACCTGATCCAGGGTTGGCCGCTCACGCCCTTGCAAGCCGGCCAGTTGCACTGCCAGGCCTTCGAGTTGGCCGAGCGAGCCGGCAGGTTTGGTCAGCTGCTGCTGACGGGCGCGGGCCTGGTCCATGGCGGCGTTGTCGAGAGGTTGGCAGGCAGCGCGCCACCAGGCGTGGTTCATAGAGTGGGTCCTTTGAGCATGAGAGGGAGGCCGGCCACGGTCAGCACCACACGCTGGCAGCGTTCGGCAACGGCTTGGTGCAGCCAGCCGGCCAGGTCGACGTAACGGCGGGTCAGCTCGCCCATGGGCACCACGCCCAGGCCGGTTTCGTTGCTGACCAGAATGATTGTGCCGGGCAATTGCTCCAGGCAGTCGAGCAGCGCATCGCGCTCTGCGGCCAGCCGCTGCTGATCGTCGAGCATCAGCAGGTTGGTCAACCACAAGGTCAGGCAGTCCACCAGCAGACAGCGGCCTTCAGCGGCTTCTGCACGCAACACAGCAGCCAGCGCCAAGGGTTCTTCGATCAGCCCCCAATCGGCTGGCCGGCGCTCGCGGTGCAGGCGCACGCGCTCGTTCATTTCGCCATCGAGCTGCTCGCTGGTGGCGATGTAGGTGACCGCCAGGCCGCTGTCGCTGGCCAGTTGCTCGGCCAGGCGGCTCTTGCCCGAGCGGGCGCCGCCGAGGATCAGGTTGCGCATGTCAGGCGACTCCACAAAGCGTTCGCAGGTGCGCGGTATCCAGGTGGGTTTCCACCAGGTCGGCCAGGCGCTCGATGTCACGTTCGCGCAGGGCCTCGTAATCGATGGTCTGCGCATTCTCCAGCCCCGCCCAGCGCAGCAGCGCGGCACAGGACTGGCTGCCCTCGAACAGGCCATGAAGGTAGGTGGCGAGGACCTGGCCGTCGGCACTGATCGCGCCGTCACAACGGCCATCGGCGAGCTGCACGGCGGGCTGTTCCAGGGCAGGGCCTGCGGTAACGCCAGCATGAATTTCATAACCGGAGACCGGCACGCCTTCCAGGCTCAGAACGCCGACAACGTTGCGCAGTTGCTTTTCGGCTTCAAGCACCGTCACGTAATCGAACAGGCCCAGCCCGGGGCTGGAACCGGCGGCGCCTTCCAGGCCGAGCGGGTCGTGCACTTCGCGTCCAAGCATCTGCAGGCCACCGCAGATGCCGATCAATTTGCCGCCATAGCGCAGGTGCCGCTCGATGGCCTTGTCCCAGCCACGCTCGCGCAGTTGCGCCAGGTCACCGCGCACGCTCTTCGAGCCGGGCAGGATGATCAGGTCGGCGGGCGGAATCGGCTGGCCCGGGCCGATGAACTGCAGGTCGACCTGCGGGTGCAGGCGCAGCGGGTCGAAATCGGTGTGGTTGCTGATGCGCGGCAGCACCGGGACGATCACCTTGAGCACGCGCTCATGCTTGGCGCCCTGGCGGATGTCGATGCCATCCTCGGCTTCCAGGTGCAGGTCTGTGACGTAGGGCAGCACGCCCAGCACGGGTTTGCCAGTGCGTTGCTCCAGCCAGTCCAGGCCCGGCTGCAACAGCGCGATGTCGCCGCGAAAACGATTGATGACAAAGCCCTTGACCCGCGCCTGCTCGCTCGGCGAGAGCAGTTCGAGAGTACCGACCAGGTGGGCAAACACCCCGCCGCGGTTGATGTCGGCGACCAGGATCACCGGGCAGTCGACCGCCTCGGCAAAGCCCATGTTGGCGATGTCACCGGCACGCAGATTGATCTCGGCCGGCGAGCCAGCGCCCTCGACCATCACCACCGGGTAGGCCGCTGTGAGGCGCTGGTGCGAGGCCAGCACTGCCTGCATGGCAATCGCCTTGTAGTCGTGATAGGCCACCGCATTCATGCTGGTGACCGCACGACCATGGATGATCACCTGGGCACCGGTGTCGCTGTTGGGCTTGAGCAGCACCGGGTTCATGTCGGTGTGGGGGGCCAGCCGACAAGCCTGGGCCTGCACCGCCTGGGCGCGGCCAATTTCACCGCCGTCGGCGGTCACGGCGCTGTTGAGCGCCATGTTCTGGGGCTTGAACGGCACCACGCCGACGCCCTGACGCAACAGCCAGCGGCACAGGGCGGTAACCAGTGTGCTCTTGCCGGCATCGGAGGTGGTGCCTTGCACCATGAGGGTGGTCATGCCGTTTCCTTCTGATAATCGGCCAGGGCCCGGGCCAGGCGCTGCTCGTCTGCGGCATTCGCCGGCAAGCCAAGGCGCACGGCGGCAGGCTGCTCGAACAGGCGCACAAGAATGCCGCGGCGGGCGAGAAAGTCATGCAGGTGGGCTGCCTGCGGGCTGCGCACGTACTGGAACAGGTCGCAGCCGCCGCTGGGCGCCAGACCACAGCCCTGCAACAGTGCTGCCAGGCGTTCACTGGCCAGCGCACAGCGTTCGATCTGCGCTTGATGCGCCGCGTGGTCGGCAAAGCAGGCTTGCGCCAGCACCCGGGTCGGACCACTGACAGTCCAAGGCCCGAGCAACTCGGCAAGGCGCTGCAGCAACGAAGGTTCGGCCACTACGCAGCCCAACCGTACGCCGGCCAGGCCAAAGAACTTGCCAAACGAACGCAGCACGATCAGGCCTGGGCGTTCGGCGCAGTCGGTCACGCTGTACTCGGGGGTGTTGTCCATGAACGCTTCGTCGACCAGCAGCCAGCCGCCGCGCTCGGCCAACCGCGCGTGCCAGGCCAGCAGACGCTCGCGCGATACCCGGCGACCGGTGGGGTTGTTCGGGTTGACCAGCACCAGCACATCAAGGCTGTCGAGCTCAGCTTCGGCCTGGGTTTCATCCAGTTCGACCACCTCATGCCCGGCGCGACGCCAGGCCTGAGGGTGTTCGGCATAACAGGGTGACAGCACACCGACTCGCCCGGCCGGGCGCAATGTCGGCAGCGCCTGGATCGCCGCCTGCGAACCGGCCACCGGCAGTAGCTGGGTGGCGCGGTAGTAGCGCCGCGCCGCGTCTTCGAGGCCGTCGTCGGTCTCTGGCAGCCGGGCCCACGCGTCCAGTGGAATCGGCGGAATCGGATAAGACCACGGCGCGATGCCGCTGGACAGGTCGAGCCAGTCTTCCCGCGCGATCGCGTATTGCCGCACCGCCCGCAACAGGCGGCCACCGTGTTCAAGCATTCAGATAGGCTCCCACGCAGATCAGCAGTACCCACAACCACACACCACGCTGCACCAGGCTCCAGCCGCGCTCGATGGCATCGGCGTCGGCCATCGGCCCGTCACCCAGGCGTGGGCGCTCGTGCAGTTCACCGTGGTACACCGCCGGGCCGCCCAGTTCGACACCCAGCGCCCCGGCCCCCGAGGCCATCACTGGCCCGGCATTGGGGCTGTCCCACAGTGGAGCCTGTTTACGCCAGCAGGCCAGGGCCAGGCGCGTCTTGCCAAGTAGCGCGTAAGTCAACGCCACCAGCCTGGCGGGAATATAGTTCAGCACATCGTCGATGCGTGCCGCGCACCAACCGAAGCGCTCGAAGCGTTCGTTGCGGTAACCCCACATGGCGTCCAGGGTGTTGCTAAGGCGGTACAGCACCACCCCCGGCGCCCCGGCCACGACGAACCAGAACAGCGCGGCGAACACCGCATCGCTGCCGTTCTCCAGTACCGATTCGGTGGCTGCGCGAGCGACTGCTGGTTCGTCCAGTTCGCGGGTTTCCCGGCTGACCAGGTAGCCGACGCGGCGCCGCGCCTCTTCCAGATCCCCTTGGCGCAAGGCGTTGGCCACCGGCAGCACATGCTCGCCGAGGCTGCGCAATCCGAGGGCGCAATACAGCGCCAGCACGTCCACCAACCAGCCGACATAGGGCAACCAGGACACTATCAACGCCACCAGGGTCAGTGGTACCACGGCCAGGAACCAGGCGCTCACGCCATGGCTGCGCCAGCCGCGCCCGCTGGCATTCAGGCGACGCTCCAGGCTCGACGCCAGGTTACCGAAGCCCACCAGCGGATGCCGGCGCTGCGGCTCGCCCAGCAGCGCATCCAGGGCCACACCGGCCACGGTCAGCAAAGCGACGCTCATGGGCGTTCTCCCCATTGGTTCTCGAACAGCATGTCACTCAAGGGGCGTTCCTCGGCCCAGTTTTCCTGTACCAGCATGGGCTGCGCGTAGAACGCGGTGACCGGCCCCAGGCACAGCACCGCCACCGGTTTGGCCCCGGCGGGCATGCCCAGCAAGGCGGCCAGGGCCTGCGGCTCGAACAGCGAGACCCACCCCAGCCCCAGGCCCTCGGCACGGGCGGCCAGCCACAGGTTCTGGATCGCGCAGGCCAGCGAAGCCAGGTCCATCTCCGGCAAGGTGCGGCGGCCGAAGATGTGCGACTCGCGGTTGTCCATCAACGCTGCCACCAGCACTTCAGCGCAGTCGCTGATGCCCTCCACCTTGAGCTTCATGAACGCGTCAGAGCGTTCGCCCAGCGCTTCGGCGGTACGCACCCGCTCTTCTTCGACCAAGGCCTGAATCTGCCCGCGCAGTTCAGGCTCGCTGATGCGGATGAAGCGCCAAGGCTGCATCAGGCCGACACTCGGCGCCTGGTGCGCGGCGGCCAGCAGGCGAGCGAGCAGCTCGGGAGCGACCGTGCCACCGGCAAAGTGGCGCATGTCCCGGCGCTCACCGATGGCGCGGTAGATCGCGGCGCGCTCGGCGGCGCTGTAGGCGTGATCGCTCATGGCCGCAACAGCGCCGCCGCCGCGTCAGGGTTGGACGGGAAGTAGAAGTGCACGTAGGACGCCGTCAGCCTGCCCAGCCGATACACCGCTTCGTTGCCGCGCCCGCCGTTGGGGCTCAGGCCCCGGGCGATCGGTTCCAGCTCGGTGCTGGTCAGCGAGTGATGATAGGTGTGCCCGCGCAGGGTGCCTTCGGGCAGCTCCACGGCCTGCAGCGCCAGGGCCGCCAGGCGCTTCTGCATGGTCGCCTCGCCTGGCAGCAGGCCCAGCAGTTCGGCTCGCTCGCCAGCAACATCCGTCAGCGCCTCGAGCAGATACAGCATGCCGCCGCACTCGGCCAGCAACGGCTTGCCTTCGGCGTGATGGGCACGGATCGCTTCGCACATCGGTGCATTGGCAGCCAGTGCGTGATGATGCAGTTCCGGATACCCGCCTGGCAGGTACAGGCTGTCCACTGCTGGCAACTCACGATCATGCAATGGCGAAAAGAATGCCAGCTGTGCGCCCAGATCACGCAGCAGGTCGAGATTGGCGCGATAGGTAAAGGCGAACGCTTCGTCACGTGCCACGCCGATACGCACACCGCTGAGCGACGCGGCGCACGGTTGTAGCGCGGGCGCGACGAAGGCCACCGGCGGCGGCAAGGTAGCGTCGCAGCTGGCGCCGAGGGCTTCGGCGGCAGCGTCAAGGCGGGCATCCAGGTCGTTCAGCTCGCTGGCCTGGACCAATCCCAGATGGCGGCTGGGCAGCTCGATGCCGCGCTCGCGTGACAAGCCCCCATACCAGCGCAGGCCCTCGGTCAGGCTGCCTTCGAGCAGTTGCGCATGGCGCAGGCTGCCGACCCGGTTGGCCAGCACGCCAGCGAACGGCAGGTCGGCCTGATAACGCGCCAGGCCCAAGGCCAGGGCGCCGAAGGTCTGGGCCATGGCGGTGCCATCGATCACCGCCAGCACCGGCACACCGAAGTGGCGGGCCAGATCAGCGCTGGACGGGGTGCCGTCGAACAGGCCCATCACACCCTCGATCAGAATCAGGTCGGCCTCTTGTGCAGCTTGCCACAGCAGCCGACGGCTTTCTTCGGCACCAATCATCCACAGATCGAGCTGGTACACCGGTGCGCCACTGGCCCGCTCAAGGATCATCGGGTCGAGGAAGTCAGGGCCGCATTTGAACACCCGGACTTTACGCCCCAAGTTGCGGTGCAGGCGGGCCAGGGCTGCAGTCACAGTCGTCTTGCCCTGGCCAGAGGCGGGTGCTGCGATCAGCACCGCCGGGCAGCTGCGCGTTTCACTCACAGTTCGACGCCCTTCTGCGCGCGGATACCGGCCTGGAAGGCGTGCTTGAGCATCCCCATCTCGGTGACGGTGTCGGCCAGTTCGATCATTTCAGGCTTGGCTGCGCGACCGGTGACGATCACGTGCTGCATCGGTGGCCGGGCCTGAATGTCACTCAGCACTTTGTCCAGATCGAGGTAGCCGTGCTTGAGGGCGATGTTCAGCTCGTCGAGCACCACGAACTGCACGCTCGGGTCTTGCAGCAGCTGGCGCGATACCGCCCAGGCAGCTTCGGCGGCAGCGATGTCACGCTGACGGTCCTGGGTCTCCCAGGTGAAGCCCTCGCCCATCACGTGGTAGCGCACCTGCTCGGGGAAACGGCGGAAGAACAGCTCCTCGCCGGTGCTGTTGCGGCCCTTGATGAACTGCACCACGCCGCACTGCATACCATGACCCAGGGCACGAGCGAGCATGCCGAAGGCCGAGCTGCTCTTGCCCTTGCCGTTGCCGGTGAGCACCAGCAGCAGGCCGCATTCATTGGGGGAATTGGCGATGCGCTCGTCGATGACCGCCTTCTTGCGCTGCATGCGCGCCAGGTGGCGTTCGTCGCGGTCGGTGGATTCGCTCATGAAGGGTTCTCCGCAGGCTGACGCCACGTGAACTGCGGCGACAGGTAATAGGCGGGCAGACGGAGAACGCGCAGGAGCCATGGCCGGAGCCACGGTGCACCGCGCATCACCCTCCGTGATGCCGTTGGCAGTTTCAGGCCGGTCTCCGGGCTTGTGAGCGGGCCATTCGGCCCAGGCCTGCGCGCCTTCCCGGGTAGCTGTACCCAGTGGCCCTGCGCGGCCGCTACTCACCTACCGTTGCGGGGGCAGCGCCGGAATCGCGCCATGCTGGCGACCACCGGCTTCCCAGTTTCACCCTGCCCAGTCGGGGCTGGCAGGGCACCTGAAACACGCCGCGAAGGTTAGAGGGTTGCACCGGGAGCGTCAATCGAACGGGGCCTTTTACTTCGGCCGGACTGGCCCGGGTCAGTGGCCGATCCGCCGGCTTGTGCCACACTGAATAAAATGATGTCACATGGCCATCATTTTTCGCTGGACGCGATCATAACGATAACAGGAGAGCTCAGCATGCAAGGCCAGATCATCAATAACCCTCGCCTGGAGTTTCTGCAGCCGGTACTGGAGCGCTGGGTCGACTGCATCGACCGCTTCAACCAGTTCAATGGCGATGCCGAAGCCCCGTACTGGCATGGCAGCGCCGCCAACATCGGCATGCTCGCCGCAGCTGCCTGGCAAGCCGAACGCTCAGCCCTGCCGCAGTTTGCCAGCAAGAAGCAGCGTGACGAGGGCGAACAGGAGGGGCGCTGCGACCTTTCGATCTGCAGCGCCGACGAGGCGCTCTACCTGAGCGTGAGCCAGCGCTGGCCAAAAATCGCCCGGCTGGACATGGCTGCAGCCCTGCAGGAAACCACATCCCTCGCCCGCCACGTGGCCTACCCCAGCCAGCTGAAAGCGGGGGCGCTGTTCATCACCCCCTGGAAGGCAGGCCAGCATGCCAGCCCGGAAGAACTGCAAGACCTGGTCGATGACCTGCAGAAACACACAGCCTGCGCCATCGCCTGGTACTTCCCTTATGCCTATCGCAAGCTGCACAACGAGCTGGGGCAGTATTTCCCGGGGGTGGCGCTGCTGCTGAAGCAGGCCTGAATTCAGCGGTGCAGCAGCGCCAGCACGGCATCGGTCACTGCTCGGGTAGTGGCGTTGCCGCCCAGGTCCGGCGTGTGCAGGCCACTCTCGGTCACCGCTTCGATGGCCGCCATCAGCTCACGCGCAGCAGCGGCTTCACCCAGGTGTTCAAGCATCATTACTGCGGTCCAGAAGGTGGCGATCGGGTTGGCCACGCCCTTGCCGGTGATGTCGAAGGCCGAGCCGTGGATCGGTTCGAACATCGACGGGCATTCGCGGCTCGGGTTGAGGTTGGCGGTGGGCGCGATGCCCAGGCTGCCGGACAACGCGGCGGCAAGGTCCGAAAGGATGTCGGCATGCAGGTTGGTCGCCACCACCACATCCAGCTGCTCGGGCTTGAGCACCATGGTGGTGGTCACGGCGTCCACCAGTTCACGGGTGGTGCGCACATCCGGGTAATCCTTGGCCACCTCGGCGAACACCTCATCCCACAGCACCATGCCGTGGCGCTGGGCGTTGGACTTGGTCACCAGCGTCAGGTGCTTCGCCGGGCGGGTGCGGGCCAGTTCGAAGGCGAAGCGGTGGATGCGCTCCACGCCCACGCGGGTAAACGTCGAGACCTCGGTAGCCACCTCGATGGGCAGGCCTTGGTGTACCCGGCCACCGCTGCCGGAGTATTCGCCTTCGGAGTTCTCGCGCACGATCACCCAGTCGATCGCCTTGCCCTTGGCCAGCGGGCTGCTAACCCCGGGCAGCACACGCGCCGGGCGCACGTTGGCGTACTGGTCGAAGCCCTGGCAGATCGGCAGGCGCAGCCCCCACAGAGACACATGGTCGGGCACCTCCTGGCTGCCCACGGCACCAAAGAAGATGGCGTCGAAGGCCTTGAGCGATTCCAGGCCACCCTCGGGAATGTACTGGCCCTCACGCAGGTAGCGTTCCGAGCCCCAGTCGAAGTGTTCGAAATCCATGGTGAAGGTACCACGCCTGGCAGCCAGGGCCTGCAGCACCTCCACGCCTGCCGCAATCACTTCGACGCCGATGCCGTCACCCGGGATGGCGGCGATCTTGTAGTGGTTCATGTCTCGACTCCCATGCTTGTTGTGGCCCACCAGGCTTGTGCCAGCGGGGATGGGGCGAGTATATGTAGTGAAGTCAGGGCAGCAGTTAACCCTGGATCACATCTTAAGTAACCATGGGTTAATGATGAATCCGACACAGGACCTGGGCTTCTTCCACCTGCTGGCCAAGCAAGGCAGCCTGGCCGCCACAGCTCGCGAACTGGGCGTGACACCACCGGCAGTGAGCAAACGCCTGGCCGCGCTGGAAGCACGCCTGGGCATTCGCCTGGTCAACCGCACCACCCGTTCCATGAGCCTGACTGCAGAGGGCGAGCTGTACTTCGCCCATGCCGCGCGAATTCTCGCCCAGGTCGACGAAGTGGAGCAGTTGCTCGGCCAGCACCGCGCCGAGCCCAAAGGGCTGATCCGGGTGAATGCTTCACTGGGTTTTGGCCGGCGCTATATCGGCCCGGCCCTGGCGGACTTCTATGCGCGCCATCCAGATATCGAAGTGCAACTGGAGATCAGTGACCACCCACTGGACCTGGCGTCGCACGGCTTTGACCTGGGCATACGTTTCGGCACCCTGCCGGACGCCTCCTTCCACGCCCGCAAGATCGCCTCCAACCGCCGCCTGCTGTGCGCCTCGCCCCTGTACCTGGAAAAGCACGGCACCCCACAGAAGCTTTCGGAACTGGCCCAGCACAACTGCATTTTCCTGCGCCAGAACGAATCGCCGTATGGCGTATGGCGCTTCACCAGTGGCGGCCGCACGCAGAACATCAAGGTACAGGGCGCGCTCAGTTGCAATGACGGGGAAGTGGCACTGAACTGGGCCTTGCAGGGGCACGGTATCTTGCTACGCGCAGAATGGGACATCGCCCGCTATGTGCGCAGCGGGCGCCTGCGGCTGTTGCTGGAGGACCAGACCCCGACACGGGCCGATGTCTACGCGGTATATCCGCAGCAATTGCATTTGTCGGCACGGGTACGACGCCTGATCGATTTTCTCACCGAGCGTTTCGAACGCATCGATCACCTGGACCTGGAAGAGGCCGGTTAAGCCTCGTCAATCGGGAGCGGTGCTCGGTGAACCTTGAGCAACAGCGCGTGCTCACATGTTCATACACCGGCACAAAGGGCTGCGAACATGAAACGCACCATCATGCTGTTGCCGTGGACATTGCTCGCCTGCCTTGGAGGCTGCGGCGACACTGCCCACCTGAAGGTGAGCGATGGCAGCGGCCCCTTGCCGCAACTTCCGCCACCCCGCCAGAGCCTGATCCCGACCGTCAACATCGCCCCTGCCACAGGTTGGCCGCACGGGGCTAAACCCAAGGCAGCCCCGGGCACCCAGGTACAGGCATTTGCCGACAACCTCGAACACCCGCGCTGGCTCTACGTGCTCCCCAATGGTGACGTACTGGTTGCCGAGACCAACGCCCCGCCCAAGCCTGACGACGGCAAGGGGCTGCGAGGCTGGTTCATGGGCAAGGCGATGAAACGGGCCGGTGCCGGCGTAGCCAGCGCCAACCGCATCACCTTGCTGCGCGACGCCGACCACGACGGCGTCGCAGAAATTCGCACACCGTTCATCGAAGGCCTCAATTCCCCCTTCGGCATGGTGTTGGTGGGCAAGGACTTCTACGTCGCCGATACTGACCAGCTGCTGCGCTTCCACTATGAACCGGGAGCGATGCAGATTACCGGGGAAGGCCACAAGGTCACCGACCTGCCAGGCGGCCCGCTCAACCATCACTGGACCAAGAACGTGATCGCCAGCCCCGACGGCAGCAAGCTCTACGTGACCGTAGGCTCCAACAGCAATGTCGGCGAGAACGGCCTGGACAAGGAGCAGGGGCGCGCAGCGATCTGGGAGGTGGACCCGGCCAGCGGCCAGCATCGCCTGTTCGCATCAGGCCTGCGCAACCCGAACGGCTTGGCCTGGCAGCCAGCCAGCGGAGCACTGTGGACAGCGGTCAATGAGCGTGACGAGATCGGCAGCGACCTGGTGCCGGACTACATCACCTCGGTCAAGGACGGCGGCTTCTATGGCTGGCCGTACAGCTATTACGGGCAGCATGTGGATGCACGGGTTTCGCCCCAGAACCCGCAGAAAGCCGCCACGGCGCTCGTGCCGGACTATGCCGTAGGCCCACATACGGCATCACTGGGGCTGGCCTTCGCCGAGCCCGGCGTACTGCCCTCGCCATTCGATCGCGGAGCGTTCGTGGGCCAGCATGGCTCGTGGAACCGTAAGCCGCACAGTGGCTACAAGGTAATTTTCATACCGTTCGACAGCGCCGGAAACCCCGCAGGCAAGCCTATAGACCTGCTGACCGGCTTTCTCGACGAAGATGGCAAGACCAAAGGGAGACCGGTGGGCGTCATCAACGACCAGCGCGGTGGCGTGCTGGTCGCCGATGACGTGGGCAACGTGGTGTGGCGAGTGACCAAGGCACGCTAGCGCTCAACGGTTCTGCGCGAGATTCCCTTGGGGAATCACGCGTTTGGCCTGCAGGTAGGCCTTGGACCAGTAGCTGTTGGACAGGTAGTCCAGGCGCACGGTGCCGCCGGTAGAGGGTGCATGCACGAAACGCCCTTCGCCCACGTAGATACCCGCGTGACTGACCTGCGAGCCGCCACCGGTGGCGAAAAACACCAGGTCTCCCGACTGCAGCGCGTTGATGTCCACGGTCGGCGCACGCATGACGATCATCTCGCGGGTCGAGCGCGGCAGGCTAATGCCAGCAGCGTCGCGGTATACATAGCCGATCAGGCCGCTGCAATCGAACCCGGAGTCCGGCGTGTTACCCCCCCAGCGGTAAGGCGTGCCGACCAGGCCGATCGCACGGATCAGCACGTCGTCAGCCAGTGGCGAGCCCTCGGGCTGGCTGTAGGTGATTGGTGGTTGCACCACAGGGGCCGGTGCTGGAGCACGGCTGGAGCAGGCGGCAAGCAATGCCACCAGGGAAAGGAATGCGAAGCGCGCCATCATCACCATGGCCAGAACTTCCTGTCTGAGACCGAACGGCAGCAGCCGAAAAGAGTTGAGAATTTAGATTAGACGCTTTCTGTAAATGCGCACGGCGGCGAGCTTTTTTCAAGCTACGCCGCCGTGGCAGGATATATCATTTTGATATCAGTTGCGCGCGATATTGGTGGTCGGCGCCATGGCCAAGGCACGCTTGGCTTCGATGAAGGTCTTGCTCCAGTAGCGGTCACCGAGGCTGTCGATGCGCACACCGCCGCTGCGGCGGCTGCTGGAGTGGATGAACTGATTGTCACCCAGGTAGATGCCGGCATGGCTGACACGGCCACGGCCATTGGTGCTGAAGAACAGCAGATCGCCTGGCTTGAGCTTGTTGCGCGCCACCTTCGGCGCATCGACGTTGATCATTTCGCGGGTCGAGCGTGGCAGGTTCATGCCAGCCTCTTCGCGGAACAGGTAGCCGATGAAACCGCTGCAGTCGAAACCTGAGGCTTCCGAGGTACCGCCAAAGCGGTAGCGGGTACCGATCAGCGACATGCCACGCTCGAGGATGCTGTCAGCCAGCACCGGAAGCTGATAAGGCTTGCTGCTGGAGAAGGCCTCCAGGTCATCTTCAGTGGCCTGCTCTTCTTCGCCGAAAACCGACGAAGGCGAAGCTTTGGCCTTGTTGACCGATTGCGAGGCAACCGGGGTGTGATCCTGGGGCTGGGAAACCGGGCCTTGAGCCGCGCAGCCAAAAAGCAGGGTCACGAGTGCGAGTGGCACGAGGGGTGCGAAGCGCTTCAGCATGGGCACGACCGTGTCTGTAATCCTTTAGAAGGGTGAAACTATGCCCTCTATCATGGCCATTTGCAAATTTTATCGAAAAAGATGTGACTTTTTCGTTTTGCAGCTCAAAGCCCTGTGTTTACGGGGCTTACCAGCCGAGGGTTTCCTTCAGGAAAGGGATCGTGAGCTTGCGCTGGGCCTGCAGGGAGGCCTGGTCGAGGCGTTCGAGCAGGTCGAACAGCGCGCTCATGCTGCGCGTGCCGCGGGTCAGGATGAAATGGCCGACCTCGTCGGTCAGGTGCAAGCCGCGGCGCGAGGCCCGCAATTGCAGGGCACGCAGCTTGTCTTCGTCGGACAGGCCGCGCATCTGGAACACCAGGGCCAGGGTCAGGCGTGACTTGAGGTCGGGCAACTTGATCGGCAGTTCACGGGGCGAAGCCGAGGCAGCCAGCAGCAGACGGCGGCCGCTGTCACGCAGGCGGTTGAACAGGTGGAACATTGCCTCTTCCCAGTCTGCCTTGCCGGCGATCACATGCAGGTCGTCGATGCAAACCAGTTCGTACTGAGCCAGGTAATCGAGCAGCTCCACGCCACGATCAAGCAACTGCGCCAGCGGCAGGTACACGGCGGGTTCGCCGCGCTGCTGGAAGCGATGGGTGGCCGCCTGCAGCAGGTGGCTGCGACCAACGCCCTGCTTGCCCCACAGATAGATGAGGCTCTCGGTCCAGCCGGCATCGGCTTCGCACAGCCGCTCGACATAGCCCAACGCCGCGGCATTGGCGCCCGGATAGTAGTTGATGAAGGTGGCGTCATCGCGCAGGCGCACACCCAGGGGCAACTGGATCGGTGGTTTCATGCTTGCGGGCGGTCAGCAGGACCGCAGGGGGCCTTTGGTGAACAATGTGCAAAGTCTATACCCGCAAAGCAGGGCGCACAATCATGCAGGCGGATAGCATAAGCAAAATCAACAAGTTGCGCTGTTGCTGGGGCTGCATGGCAGCCCCTCATTCACAGGTCCGGGTCGACATCCCCGGCATACATGTCCGATTCTTTGTACAGGTCGTGCACATGTCGCAGCAGCACCATGATCACCGCCGCCACCGGCAACGCCAGCAACACCCCCGTGAAACCGAACAGCTCGCCCCCGGCGAGAATGGCGAAGATCACCGCTACCGGATGCAAGCCGATGCGGTCACCCACCAGCAATGGGGTCAGCACCATGCCTTCCAGCGCCTGCCCCACCATGAATACCGCGACGATGCCGAGCATCGGGTACAGGTCACCGCCGAACTGGAACAACCCGGCCACCAGCGCTGCACCAATACCGATGATGAAGCCCATGTACGGCACAATGGCTGCCAGCCCTGCGAGCATGCCGATCAGCAGGCCCAGCTCAAGGCCGACCAGCATCAGGCCGGCGGAATAGATGATGCCAAGGGCGACCATAACCATCAGCTGGCCCCGAACGAACGCCCCCAGTACCTCATGGCATTCGCCAGCCAGCCCCACGACCTGAGGCTCACGCTGCCGCGGCAGCAGGCCACGCAGCTTGGCCATCATCAGGTCCCAGTCACGCAGCAGGTAGAAGCCCACTACCGGGATCAGCACCATGTTGGCAAGCCAGGCCATCAGCGCCAGGCTCGAGGCGGTGGCATGGGACAGCAACATGCCGACGATGTCGGTGGTCTGGCTCATGTGCGCGCCAATGGCGGCCTTGATCTTGTCGAATTTCCAGAACCCGTCGGCCAGGCCCAGACGCCCCTGCACCCAGGGCAGCGCCACATGCTCGAGCCAGTCGAGCATCTGCGGCGCCAGTTCGTACAAGCGCAGCAACTGCTTGGCCAGCAACGGCACCAGCACCAGCAGCAAGGCCATCAGCAGCAAGGTGAAAAGGCCGAACACCACCACCACACCCCAGGTGCGCGACAGGCCCAGGCGCTCCAGGCGGTCGACCAGCGGGTCGGCCAGGTAGGCCAGCAGGATGCCTACCAGGAAAGGCGTGAGAATGTTGTGCAGGCTATAGAGAAGCACGGCGATCAGCAGTGCAGCACCCCAGCCGATCCAGCGACGCATGTCAGTCATCTATAGGCCCCTTTACCAACGGAATCGCAGGCCGTCGAACGGCTTGGTTGCGGCAGGTGCAGGCGCTGGCTGGCCCGGCGCAGCCCCTGCGCCGGGCGCGGGTGTGGCCGGGGCAGACGGCACCTGCTCGGCTGGCACCTCCTGCAGCTTGGCCAAGCCCAGTTGGGCACGCAGTTGCTCGCGATTGCCAGTGACCGCGTAAGTCAAGGTGCCACCCTCGGCCATCTGCAGGCGGGGGCCATAGGGTTCCAGCACACGGCTCAGCTCGGCATAGCGCTGCAGGTTCATGCCTTGCACCTGCAGCTGCAATTGGCTGCTGGCACCGGCCTTGATCACGTAGCGCGGCGCCAGGCGGCTGCTGACCGCCAGCATGACAGCGTCCGCCAAGGCAGCCTGGTCAGCGCCTTCGGCGTTACCCTGCTCACGCTGGTCGCCTAGCCACAGCTGCCATTTACCTTGCCATTTGCCATCGGCTTCCTGGGCGTGTACCGCCAGCAGGGCATCGGCGCCGTAGCGCTCCGCGGCATTGCGCAGTGGCGCCGGGTCATTGCCTTCGAGCTGCTTGGCGTTGGCCACCAGTTGCTCCTGCAGGTCAGCCAGCGGCAGGCGCAGCGGCAAGCCTCGGTGCTGGGCAGCACGGCGCAGCGGCTGGGCGCTGGCCTGGCCGTCACCGACCAGGTTGCTGCCTTCGGCGCTGTCGTTGAGCCACCAGCCGAGGATGGATGGCCGGTTGCTGCCCCACAGCGCCAGGCCTGCCTTGCGCAAGGCGCGTTCGGTACTGCCGGGGTCGAATTCGACCAGCACCGATTCCGGCGGCCCGGCTTCAGTCCCAACCTGGTTGATGATCTGTTGCGGGTCCTTGCGCAGCCCGGCCAGCGCCGGGTTCTGCACCGCCTTGGGGTCGCCGGTCAGGCGCAGCACCAAGGTATCGAGGGCTTTGGCAGTGGCCGCAGAACGGGCTTCGGCGCCCTGCCCCTCGACCGGCTCGCGCACTTGATAGAGCCCGGAGACGGTTTCGGCCTGCGCGGTGACACTGGCCAGCGCGAGACAGCCTGCCGCCAGAAAATTGAGAAGTCGCATGGGGATTCCTGTCCGGTTGCGCATGAAGCATGTGCCTGCAGCTTATACAGAAGGCGGCGTATCAACCACCCGCACACCTTTTTCAGCAATTAACCGCCCTGCCCGTCGGCCTGAGGATGGCCGCTGCACGGCAACCCTGATAAAATCGCGCGCCTTCACAGACCACTGACGTTTCAGGCAGCCGCCGCTTCCCAGCCGGCCTTGGCCGTCATGGTCGTTTTTACGAATCCCTCCCTCTTAAAGGCCTGGATCAATGAGCAAGCAACCCTCCCTGAGCTACAAGGACGCCGGTGTAGACATCGACGCCGGCGAAGCACTGGTCGAACGCATCAAGGGCGTGGCAAAACGCACCGCACGCCCTGAAGTCATGGGTGGCCTGGGTGGCTTCGGCGCCCTCTGCGAGATCCCGGCCGGCTACAAGCAGCCGGTGCTGGTCTCCGGCACCGACGGCGTCGGCACCAAGCTGCGCCTGGCGCTGAACCTGAACAAGCACGACAGCATCGGCCAGGACCTGGTCGCCATGTGCGTCAACGACCTGGTGGTCTGCGGCGCCGAGCCGCTGTTCTTCCTCGACTACTACGCTACCGGCAAGCTGAACGTCGACGTCGCCGCCACCGTGGTAACCGGCATCGGCGCCGGCTGTGAACTGGCTGGCTGCTCCCTGGTTGGCGGCGAAACCGCCGAAATGCCGGGCATGTACGAAGGCGAAGACTACGACCTGGCCGGCTTCTGCGTCGGCGTGGTGGAAAAGGCCGAGATCATCGACGGCTCCAAGGTTGCCACCGGTGACGCGCTGATCGCCCTGCCTTCCTCCGGCCCGCACTCCAATGGCTACTCGCTGATCCGCAAGATCCTCGAAGTGTCCGGCACCGACATCGAAAACACCCAGCTCGACGGCAAGCCGCTGACCGACCTGCTGATGGCGCCGACCCGCATCTACGTCAAGCCGCTGCTGCAGCTGATCAAGAACACCGGCGCAGTCAAGGCCATGGCCCACATCACCGGCGGCGGCCTGCTGGACAACATCCCGCGCGTACTGCCGAAGAACGCACAGGCCGTGGTTGACGTGGCCAGCTGGCAGCGCCCGGCGGTATTCGACTTCCTGCAGGAAAAAGGCAACGTCGACGAGCACGAAATGCACCGCGTCCTGAACTGCGGCGTCGGCATGGTCATCTGCGTTGCCCAGGACCAGGTTGAAGCTGCCCTGAACGAACTGCGCGCCGCCGGCGAGCAGCCTTGGGTCATCGGCCACATCGCCGAAGCCGCCGAAGGCGCCGCCCAGGTCGAACTGCAGAACCTCAAGGCACACTGATGCCGAGCAAGCCCTGCAATGTTGTGGTACTGCTGTCGGGTTCCGGCAGCAACCTGCAAGCCTTGATCGACCGTTGCCGCACGCAGGACAGCCAGGTGCGCATCGCCGCGGTGGTTTCCAACCGCGCCGATGCCTATGGCCTGCAACGGGCCCAGGCGGTCGGTATCGACACCGTGGTGCTCGACCACACCCAGTTCGACGGTCGTGAAGCCTTCGATGCCGCGCTTATGGCGCGCATCGACGGCTTTGCCCCGGACCTGGTGGTGCTGGCCGGTTTCATGCGCATCCTCAGTGGCGACTTCGTGCGCCACTACCAGGGCCGCCTGCTCAACATCCACCCGTCGTTGCTGCCCCGCTACAAGGGCCTGCATACCCATCGCCGGGCACTGGAGGCAGGCGACGCCGAGCATGGCTGCAGCGTCCACTTCGTCACCGAGGAACTCGATGGCGGGCCTCTGGTCGTACAGGCTGTGGTACCGGTGCTGTCTGACGACACGGTGGAAAGCCTGGCCCAAAGGGTCCACCATCAGGAACACCAGATCTACCCGCTGGCGGTGCACTGGTTTGCCCAAGGGCGTTTGCGCCTGGGTGAACAGGGTGCCTTACTGGATGACCAACCGCTGCCGGCCAGTGGTCACTTGATCCGACCCTAGGAGAATTTATGCGTCGCGCCCTGCTATTGGCTCTCGCTGTGCTCGCCCTGCCTCTCCAGGCAGCTGACCTGAAGCCGTTCTCGGCCAGCTACACCGCTGACTGGAAGCAGCTGCCCATGAGCGGCACTGCCGAACGCAGCCTGGTCAAGAATGCCAACGGTACCTGGGACCTTAATTTCAAGGCTTCCATGATGATCGCCAGCCTGACCGAGCAAAGCACCCTGCGCCTGGACAACGATACCCTGCTGCCGCAGAAGTACCACTTCGAACGTGGCGGCCTGGGCAAGGCCAAGAAAGTCGACCTGACCTTCGACTGGAGTGGCAAGAAAATCACCGGTAGCGATCGCGGCGATGCGATCAGCCTGCCGCTCAACCGCGGTGTGCTGGACAAATCGTCCTACCAGCTGGCCCTGCAACACGATGTGGCCGCCGGCAAGAAGAGCATGACCTACCAGGTGGTCGACGGTGACGAGATCGACGCCTACGACTTCCGTGTATTGGGCACCGAGAAAGTCACCACCAAGACCGGGCAGGTCGAAGCGGTGAAGGTTGAACGCGTACGCGATCCGAGCCAGAGCAAGCGCATCACCGAACTGTGGTTCGCCAAGGATTGGGACTACTTGCTGGTGCAATTGCGCCAGGTCGAAACCGATGGCAAGGAATACGTCATCGTGCTGCAGGATGGCACAGTCGATGGCAAGTCGGTGAAGGGTAACTGATCCGCTACAGCCCTCAATCTCCGGAGCCCCGCCAGTGCGGGGCTTTTTTGTGCCCGGATGGTGGGCGCTCCTACAAAGCTGACCACTTCCGGGCCTTCATGAAACTTGTTTCATGCCCGTTTTATTTACTTAGCCTGCTAACAAACTCTATAAAGGGGTTGTGCGACACAGTGTCGCAGCCAACTCAAGCAGTGGAGTTTAACGATGACAGTCCAAGTAACCGAACGCGACGAATCGAAAATGTCCCACGAAGGCCTGGCCGCTGGCGTGCGGATCTGGGATGTGCACCAACAAGGCCAGCTGGTAGGTATGTTCCACAATGAACATGAAGCTCACCAGTACCGGGTGGAGCTCGAAAACCTGGAAAACCAGCGCACCACGCAATGATCCCTGCACTCACACAGTCTTCCAATAAAAAACCCCGCCAAGGCGGGGTTTTTCGTGTTTACCACATCAGATCGTCCGGGATCTTGTAGGCCGCGTACGGATCGTCCTCGTCCGCCTCCTCGACATGGGTATTGAGCAGCAGGATGCGGTTCGGGTCACGTTCCTGAATCTTCACCGCCGCCTCGCGCGGGATCACTTCGTAGCCACCGGCATGCGACACGATGGCCAGCGCGCCATTGCTCAGGCGGGTGCGCATCAAGGCGTTGACGGCAATGCGCTTGACCTTCTTGTCGTCGACGAAGTTGTAGTAGTCCTCGGTGGTCAGCTTGGGCAGGCGGGTGGCTTCGATCAACTGCTTGATCTGCGCCACACGGGCCTTCTGCTCGGCCTTTTCCTGCTGCTGGCGATTCAGCTCCTGGTCACGCTTGGCCTTCTCGGCCATGGCTTCCTTGGCGATGCGCTGCTGGCTGTCGTCGACTTCGACCTGGCCCTTGTGCTCCAGGCGTTTTTGTTTCTTCTCGGCTTTGTTGGTCTGCGAGACCTGTTTCTGGTTGACCAGACCGGCTTTGAGCAATTGGTCGCGAAGGGAAAGGCTCATTGAATGTTCACTCACTTATGCAACAGCTCAGCCGCAGCTGGGCAGGTTCTTTTCCTGACGTTTGGCTTCGCCCCAGAGGGCGTCCAGCTCGTCAAGGTTACAATTTTCAATCGGCCGGCCGCTGTCGCGCAATGCCTGCTCAATGAAGCGGAAACGCCGCTCGAACTTTCGGTTGGCGCGGCGCAGGGCGCTTTCCGGGTCTTGCTTGAGGTGGCGGGCCAGGTTCACGGCGGCAAACAGCAGGTCGCCGACTTCATCCTCAAGGGCGTCGGCGTCGTTGTCGGCCATGGCCTGCAACACTTCGTCGAGCTCCTCGCGCACCTTGTCCAGCACCGGCAGCGCCGCTGGCCAGTCGAAACCGACGGTGGCCGCGCGCTTCTGCAGTTTGGCCGCCCGCGACAGCGCCGGCAATGCCGCCGGCACGTCATCGAGCAACGACAGTTGTTCAGGGGTGCTTTTCTCGGCGCGTTCCTCGGCCTTGATCTCCTCCCAGCGTGATTTGACCTGGGCCTCGCTCAGGCTGGGCGTGTCCAGCGGCGCGTACAGCTCGCCTGTGGGGAATACGTGGGGGTGACGGCGGATCAGCTTGCGGGTGATGCTGTCGACCACACCGTCAAATTCGAAACGCCCTTCTTCCCGGGCCAGCTGGCTGTAGTAGACCACCTGGAACAAGAGGTCACCCAGCTCGCCCTGCAGGTGCTCGAAATCGCCGCGCTCGATGGTATCGGCGACTTCATACGCCTCTTCGAGGGTGTGCGGGACGATACTCGCGTAGTTCTGCTTGAGGTCCCATGGGCAGCCGTACTGCGGGTCACGCAAGCGAGCCATGAGGTGCAGCAGGTCTTCGAGGGTGTAGGTCATATAAGCAGGTCCTTCGGTGTAGCCCTCTTCGCGGGCAAGCCCGCTCCAACAGGGTCTTGTGCACATTCAAGGTATGCACCGTTCCTGTGGGAGCGGGCTTGCCCGCGAATCAGGCGCCGCGATCTCAAGGGGTACGGTTACGCCGCGTCTCGATGATGTTAGGCAACTGCGAAATCCGCCCCAACAAGCGCCCCAGCGCATCCAGGCCCGGAATTTCAATGGTCAGCGACATCAGCGCGGTGTTGTCTTCCTTGTTCGAGCGGGTGTTGACCGCCAGCACGTTGATCTTCTCGTTCAACAGCACCTGCGACACGTCGCGCAACAGCCCTGGGCGGTCGTAGGCGCGGATGACGATGTCGACCGGATAGGTCTGCACCGGGATCGGGCCCCAACTCACCTGGATCATGCGCTCCGGCTCGCGCCCGGCCAACTGCAGCGCCGAGGCGCAGTCCTGGCGGTGGATGCTGACGCCGCGCCCCTGAGTGATATAGCCGACGATGGCATCACCCGGCAGCGGCTGACAGCAGCCGGCCATCTGCGTGAGCAGGTTGCCGACGCCCTGGATCTGGATGTCGCCACGCTTGCCGGTACGCGGGCCGGTGGGCTTGCGCGGTACCAGTTCGATCTGCTCGATACGTTCGGGCTCGAGCAACTGCTGGGCGGCGTTGACCAGGTGCGCCAGGCGCAGGTCGCCGGCACCGAGCGAGGCGAACATGTCTTCGGCGGTCTTGACGTTGGTCTTCTCGGCCAGGCGTTCGAAGTCCACCTGCGGCAGGCCCAGGCGGCTGAGCTCGCGCTCGAGCAAGGTCTTGCCGGCAGCGACGTTCTGGTCACGCGCCTGCAGCTTGAACCAGTGGACGATCTTGGCCCGCGCCCGCGAGGTAGTGACGTAGCCCAGGTTCGAGTTCAGCCAGTCACGGCTTGGATTGCCGTGCTTGCTGGTGATGATCTCTACCTGCTCGCCGGTCTGCAGGCTGTAGTTGAGCGGCACGATGCGCCCGTTGATCTTGGCCCCACGGCAGTTGTGGCCGATCTCGGTGTGCACGCGGTAGGCGAAGTCCAGCGGTGTGGCACCCTTGGGCAGGTCGATGGCGTGGCCATCCGGGGTGAACACGTAAACCCGGTCCGGTTCGATATCGACCCGCAGCTGTTCGGCCAGGCCACCGATGTCGCCCAGCTCCTCATGCCATTCGAGCACCTGGCGCAGCCACGAGATCTTCTCTTCGTAGTGGTTGGAGCTTGGCTTGACGTCGGTGCCTTTGTAAC
Organism: Pseudomonas sp. NBRC 111123; assembly: GCF_001320205.1. NCBI lineage: Bacteria > Pseudomonadati > Pseudomonadota > Gammaproteobacteria > Pseudomonadales > Pseudomonadaceae > Pseudomonas > Pseudomonas sp. NBRC 111123. The sequence continues at coordinate 55,016 of NZ_BCAZ01000001.1, read as the reverse complement.
GCCAGTGGGCGCAGACGCCAAGCTCGGCTTCCTCGTGCATGCCGTGGGTACGGATCTGCACTTCCAGCACCTTGCCCTCGGGGCCGATCACCGCAGTGTGCAGCGAGCGATAGCCGTTTTCCTTGGGGTTGGCGATGTAGTCGTCGAATTCCTTGGGGATGTGCCGCCACAGGGTGTGCACGATGCCCAGTGCGGTGTAGCAGTCACGCACCTCCGGTACCAGCACGCGCACCGCACGCACGTCGTAGATCTGGCTGAATTCCAGGCCTTTGCGCTGCATCTTGCGCCAGATCGAATAGATGTGCTTCGCCCGGCCGCTGATGTCAGCCTTGACCCCAGTGGCCAGCAGCTCGTTCTGCAACTGGTTCATCACATCGCTGATGAAGCGCTCACGGTCCAGCCGGCGCTCGTGCAGCAGCTTGGCGATCTGCTTGTACTGGTCAGGCTCCAGGTAGCGGAAGGACAGGTCTTCCAGCTCCCATTTGATGTGGCCGATGCCCAGCCGGTGAGCCAGCGGCGCATAGATGTCGAACACCTCGCGTGCCACGCGCAGGCGTTTTTCGTCATCGGCTGCTTTTACCGCCCGGATCGCACAGGTACGCTCGGCCAGCTTGATCAGCGCCACGCGCACGTCGTCGACCATGGCCACGAGCATCTTGCGCAGGTTCTCGACCTGCGCCTGCGAGCCCAGCACCAGTGACTGCCGCGGGCTGAGGCTGGCGCTGATGGCGGCCATGCGCAGCACACCGTCGATCAGCTTGGACACCACCGGGCCGAAGCGCTGGCCGACTTCGGCCAGGGTCACCTTGCCTTCACGCACCGAGCGATAGATCACCGCCGCGACCAACGAATCCTGGTCGAGCTTGAGGTCGGCGAGGATTTCGGCGATCTCAAGGCCAGCCTGATAACTGGACGTACCATCGGCCCATGAATGCTTGGCCGGGTTGCCCTTCTTTTCGATTTCCTGGGTGAACTCGCAGGCCTCTTTCAGGGCCACGCGATCCAGTGCCGAATCGACGCTCACCACGTGATCCAGCCATGCTTCGAGATTGATACTGCCGTCTGTGTTGACCGGCTGGTGCACTCTCACCTGTACCATCTTTGTTTTACCTTTCCATACAGCGCACCGCACGGGTGCACTGGCTATCACCGTGCAGCTTCGCTTCCGTGGAAGCCGCACCAAGGGGCCAGCCTGCTAGCCCGCTTCGAATAACGCCATGGCTTCGACATGCGCCGTCTGAGGAAACATGTCGAGAATCCCGGCCCTTTTTAACCGGTACCCCTGGCCGACCAGCACCTGGGCGTCTCGCGCCAGCGTGGCCGGGTTGCACGATACATACACCAAGCGCTTGGCGTTGAGGCGGGCGATGCCTTGCACCACCTCGTATGCACCGTCGCGCGGTGGATCCAAGAGTACCGCAGAAAAGCCTTCGGCGGCCCATCCGGCGCCTGCCAAAGGCTGCGATAAATCGGCCTGAAAAAACGCGGCGTTATGCACATCGTTGTTCCGGGCATTGGCCGCGGCCCGATCGACCATGGCCTGCACACCTTCCACCGCCACCACTTCACGTGCCTGGCGAGCCAGCGGCAGGGCGAAGTTGCCCAGGCCGCAGAACAGGTCCAGTACGCGCTCGTCAGCTTGCGGTGCGAGCCAGGCCAGGGCCTGCTCGATCATCGCCGTGTTGACCTGGGCGTTGACCTGGACGAAGTCGCCCGGGCGCCAGGCCAGTTCGAGCTGCCAAGGCTCCAGGGCAAAGCCCAGTTTCGCCTTGGCATCCACGGGTGCCGGCTCACCCTCGCCTTGCAGCCAGAGCTGCGCCCTGGCCTCGTCGCAGAACGCCTGCAGGCGCGCCAGGTCGTCGGCTGGCAGCGGTGCCACATGACGCACCAGCACGGCTTCGGCAGTGCCACTGAACAGCTCCACGTGGCCGATCGCTTGCGGCTTGCCCAACGAACGCAGCACGGTCGGCAAGTGGCGAAGAATAGATTGCAAAGGCTGTACCAGCACGGCGCAGTCATCGATGGCGACAATTTCCTGGCTGGCTTCGGCACGCAAGCCGACATCCAGGTGCTTGGCCTTGACGTCCCAGCGCACTGCCACCCGCGCCCGGCGCCGGTAGCCGAATTCCGGCCCGCTGAGGGGCGCGGCCCATTCTTCCGGTTGCACGCCGGCCACCCGTTGCAGCTGTTCCGCCAGGGTGCGCTGCTTGAGCGCCAGCTGGGCGTCGTGGGGCAGGTGTTGCAGGTTGCAGCCGCCGCAACGCTCGTAGTGACGGCACGGCGCCTGTCGGCGTTCGGGGCTGGCCTGCAGCAACCGCTCCAGGCGTGCCTCGACGACTTTGCCACGGGCATTGAGCACGCGCGCTTCGACCGCTTCACCGGCCAGGGCGCCACTGACGAACCAGGTGCGCCCTTCGAGGAAGGCGATGCCACGGCCGTCACCGGCCAGGCGCTCGATATCCAGGCGCTGTTTCTTGCCCACGGGGACCTGGGGCGTGCGGTTGCCGCCGGCTGGCTGGAAGCGCAGGCCGCTGTTGCTTTTTTTCTTGGACATTTAGCTCGGGTCGAACAGGCCGGTGGACAGGTAGCGGTCGCCGCGGTCACAGATGATCGCGACCATCACGGCGTTTTCGACTTCGCGGGACAGGCGCAGCATGGCTGCCACCGCACCACCGGAAGACACGCCACAGAAAATGCCCTCTTCGCGAGCGAGGCGGCGGGTGGTGTCTTCTGCTTCCTGCTGGGACATGTCCATCACGCGGTCGACACGCGTGGCATCGAAGATCTTCGGCAGGTACTCCTCGGGCCAACGGCGGATACCCGGGATGGCCGAGCCTTCCATCGGCTGCAGGCCGACGATCTGCACGTTGGGGTTCTGCTCCTTGAGGTACTGCGAGCAGCCCATGATGGTGCCGGTAGTGCCCATGGAGCTGACGAAATGGGTGATGCTGCCCTGGGTCTGCTGCCAGATCTCCGGGCCGGTGCTGTTGTAGTGGGCGATCGGGTTGTCGCCATTGGCAAACTGATCCAGGACCAGGCCACGGCCTTCGGCCTGCAGCTTCTCGGCGAGGTCGCGGGCGCCTTCCATGCCCTCCTCCTTGGTCACAAGGATCAGCTCGGCGCCGTAGGCGGTCATCGCGGCCTTGCGTTCGGCGGTGGAGTTGTCAGGCATGATCAGGATCATCTTGTAACCCTTGATCGCAGCCGCCATCGCCAAGGCGATGCCGGTGTTGCCGGAGGTGGCTTCGATCAGGGTGTCACCTGGCTTGATCTGGCCGCGCAGTTCGGCGCGAGTGATCATCGACAGTGCCGGGCGGTCCTTCACCGAGCCGGCGGGATTGTTACCTTCGAGCTTGAGCAGGAGGGTGTTGCTGGTTTCGCCAGCGATGCGCTGCAGGCGAACCAGGGGCGTATTGCCGACGCAATCGGCGATGGTTGGGTACTGCAAGGTCATGGCGTATTTCACAATCCGGACGGCAGGGGTGCCTATCATACCGGCAAACCCCTTCTGGCCATATCACGCAATCTGTGGTCGCTATAGCTACAAGCTATAACGGCGCCGCCTGCTTCGCCAGCAAGCCTGCTTCCACAAGGACAGCGCCGCTATCAAGCACAGGGTTGTACCTGTGGGGCACAGAGCCCGGCACATGAGCCGGCAAGCGCATGCACAGGCGCAGCCCGCGCTTGCCATTCTCCGCCCACAGTGTGCCGCCCTGACGCTGAATGGCGCTGCGAGCAATGCTCAGCCCCAGGCCAAATCCGCCATCCCCCGGCCGCGAGCCATCAAGCCGGGAGAACGGTGCAAAGATCCGCTCCAGATGCTCATCGGCCACGCCGCCGCCATCATCTTCCAGCCACAAACGCCAATACCCGCCCTCGCGCTGCCCGCCGAGTCGCACCAGGCCGTTTTCCGGCGAATGGCGGATGGCATTGCGCAGCATGTTCTCCAAGGCCTGGGCCAGGTGGTTGAGGTTGCCCTGCACCCAGCACGTACCCGGCAGCTCGCAGCGCAGCCGCTCGGGCGACCAGCCGCTTTCGTAGCTGGCGTCTTCGCTCAGCAGGTCCCACAGCGCCTGAACCTGGATCGGCTCAAGGTTCATCGGTGCGCGTTCGGCGTCCTGCCAGGCCAGTTGCAGCGTGTTCTCGACCAACTGCTGCATGCCGTCCACCTCGCGGCTCAGGCGCTCACGCAGGCGCTCAAGGTCGGTCTCGCCATCGCAGGCCACGCGCAAGCGGCTGAGCGGCGTGCGCATTTCATGGGACAGGTCGCGCAGCAACTGCTGCTGCATCATCACCGTGCCTTGCAGCCGCTCGGCCATCTGATCGAAGGCACGGGCCAGTTCGCCCAGCTCATCGTGCCGGGCCGTAGTACGGGAATCCAGGCGTGCGCAAAGCTGGTCGGCACGCCAGGCATTGGCCTGCTCGCGCAGCTGGTTGAGCGGGACGATCAGCATGCGGTACAGGCCGACGCACAGCAGCAAGGTGAACAGGCCGGGGATGATGCCGTTGGTGATGATCTGCCAGAACACCCGATAGTGGCCGGGATTGAGCCGATGCGGCAGTTCCATCACCAGCATGCCCTGCTCCGGCGCACCGGGGAACGGAATACGCAACCACGGCTGGTCGACACTGCGCCGGCTCATGGGCCAGTCGACACCACGCAGGCGAGTGAGCCGCTGCATGATCTGGGGGCCGAGCATGGCACTGTCGAGGGGCCGCAGGTTGAGGTCGAGCACACCGACCCAGCCGTGCTCGCGCTGGTGCATCGCCGCCACCCAGCGGTCCAGCCCCTCGCGCCCACCGCCGCGCCAGGCCTTTTCCGCCTCGCTGGCATAGTCGCGCAGCACCTGGCGGGCCGGCTCGTCGAGAAAGGCGTTCTGGGTTTCCATATGCCGGCCCCAGGTGTAGCTGAGGCCGATCATCAACAGGCAGAAGCCCACCAGCAGGATGGCAAGCTTCCAGAACAGCGAATGGCGATCAAGCATGGCTTACTCCGCTTCGCCGACGCTCAGTACGTACCCTTTGCCCCACACGGTGCGGATCTGACGCTCGTGGTAGCCGATACCCTTGAGCTTGCGGCGGATCTGGCTGACGTGCATGTCCAGGCTGCGGTCGTGCCGCGAATAGCCACGTTGCAGCACCTGCTGGTAAAGGAAGGCCTTGCTCAACATTTCATCGGCATTGCGGTAGAGGGTGTCGAACAGGCGGTATTCGGTGGGAGTCATGCCGGCTGGCTGGCCACCCAGGCTGACATCACACAGGCCTTCGTCGAAGTGCAACTCGCTTCCGGCAGCCTCTAGCGGTGGCTGATGACGACGCTCAAGGGCAACCCGGCGCAGGATCGCTTCAATGCGCACCTGCAGCTCGGCCATGCTGAAGGGCTTGGGCAGGTAGTCGTCGGCACCACGCTGGAAGCCGCTGATACGATCGGCCTCGGCGCCCAGCGCCGACATCAGGATGACCGGCGTGGCGCTGTGTTGGCGCAGCCGGGCAAGGGCGTCCAGGCCATTGAGGCCTGGCAGCAGGATGTCCAGCAGTACCACGTCGAAGGCTTGCCGACCGGCCGCCTCCAGGCCCTCCAGGCCGTTGCGGCACCAGGTGACCTGGAAGCCGCCACGCTGCAACTCTTCGTGCAGGTAGGCACCCAGGACCGGGTCGTCCTCGATGGCCAGGATGCGGGAGGCGTAATTAGTTACAGGATTCATTGGCAACTGCCATCCATTCTCAGTTGCGCAATTATTGTGCATGCTCACCGTCCAGGCAACCGCCTTGCGACCAGCGCCCGGGCCAGGCAATGAAAAGCTACACAAAGAGTGCATTAGCGCAGCCAGCGGAGTAACTTCCCGCTTTGGTCCGTCGCAGTGACGACGGCGTCCAGGCACATCACAGGAGGCGAGTGTGCTCGATCGTTTGGGAATCAGAAGCCGCGTGCTGCTGCTGGCGCTGCTGCCGGCCAGCCTGATGGCACTGGTGCTGGGCAGTTATTTCACCTGGCTGCAGCAAGACCAGCTGCGCACCCAGCTGCTGCAGCGCGGCAAGATGCTCGCCGAGCAACTGGCACCGCTGGCCGCACCGGCCCTGGCACGGCAGACGCCTGCCCAGCTGGAGCGTATCGCCGCGCAGACCCTGGAGCAGGCCGACGTGCGCGCAGTGGCCTTCCTCGCCCCCGACCGCAGCCGCCTGGCCCATGCCGGCCCGAGCATGATCAACCAAGCGCCCAGTGGTGGTACTGGCACGCAATTGCTGCAGCGCACCGGCAACGACGCCACCCGCTACCTGATGCCGGTGTTCGGGCACCACCGCGACCTGGCCACCGATGCCATTCCGGCCGAGGCCGAGCGCCTGCTCGGCTGGGTCGAAATCGAGCTGTCACACGACGGCATGTTGCTGCGCGGCTACCGCAACCTGTTCACCAGCGTGCTGCTGATCCTCGCTTGCCTGGGCCTCAGCGGCCTGCTGGCAATGCGCATGAGCCGCACCATCAATGACCCGATCGCCCGCATCAAGCATGCGGTCAACCAGCTCAAGGACGGCCACCTCGACGAACGCCTGCCGGCCATGGGCAGCCATGAACTGGACGAACTGGCCCGCGGCATCAACCGCATGGCCGAGACCCTGCACGGGGCCCACGAGGAACTGCAACACAGCATCGACCAGGCCACCGAGGATGTCCGCCAGAACCTGGAAACCATCGAGATCCAGAACATCGAGCTGGACATGGCGCGCAAGGAGGCCCTGGAGGCCAGCCGCATCAAGTCGGAGTTCCTGGCCAACATGAGCCATGAAATCCGCACGCCGCTCAATGGCATCCTTGGCTTCACCCACCTGCTGCAGAAGAGCGAGATGACCCCGCGGCAGCTGGACTACCTGAGCACCATCGAAAAGTCCGCCGACAACCTGCTGGGGATCATCAACGAGATCCTCGACTTCTCCAAGATCGAAGCCGGCAAGCTGGTGCTCGACAGCATCCCGTTCAACTTGCGCGACCTGGTCCAGGACACCCTGACCATCCTCGCCCCCGCCGCCCACGCCAAACAGCTTGAACTGCTCAGCCTGATCTACCGCGACACGCCATCGTCGCTGGTCGGCGACCCGTTGCGGCTGAAGCAGATCCTCACCAACCTGGTGAGCAACGCGATCAAGTTCACCCGTGAAGGCACCATCGTCGTCCGGGCCATGCTCGATGACGAACAGGAAGACAGCGCCCAGCTGCGTATCAGCGTGCAGGACACCGGCATCGGCCTGTCCCCGCAGGACGTGCGCACCCTGTTCCAGGCGTTCAGCCAGGCCGACAACTCGCTGGCCCGCCAGCCCGGTGGTACTGGCCTGGGACTGGTCATTTCCAAGCGCCTGATCGAACAGATGGGCGGTGAGATCGGTGTCGACAGCACGCCGGGCGAAGGCTCGCAGTTCTGGATCAGCCTGAGCCTGCCCAAGGCCCATGACGATATCGAGGAACAGCCACTGCAACCGTTGCTCGGCCGCAGAGCGGCAATCGTCGATGGCCATGAGCTGGCGCGCCAGGCCCTGGAGCATCAACTCGAAGACTGCGGCCTTAGCGTCAGCCTGTTCGCCTCCTACGACCAGTTGCTGCAGGGTGTGCAGGCGGGCTTCCAGGCCGGCATGCCATTCGAGTTCGCAGTGCTCGGCGCCAACCTGGGCACACTTTCGCCAGAGCAGCTTGGCCAGTACAACCAGCAACTGGAGCGTTTGCGCTGCCAGTGCGTGGTGCTGTGCCCGACCACCGAGCAGGCGCTGTACCACCCCTACCTGCCTAACAGCCATGGCCAGCTGCTGTCCAAACCGACCTGCACGCGCAAGTTGCGCCGTCTGCTGCTGGAGCTGGTGCAACCGCGCCGGCCACTGGCAGAGCCGGGGCTGGCCAACAGCAACCAGCGCCGGGCGAAGGTACTGTGCGTTGACGACAATGCAGCCAACCTGCTGCTGGTACAGACGCTGCTCGAAGACTTGGGCGCCGAAGTGCTGGCGGTCGACAACGGCTATGCCGCCGTAAAAGCGGTGCAGGCGGAGCCCTTCGACCTGGTGCTGATGGATGTGCAGATGCCAGGCATGGACGGGCGCGCCTGCACCGAACAGATCCGCCTGTGGGAAAAGACCCAAAGTAGCAACCCTCTGCCGATCGTCGCCCTCACCGCACATGCCATGGCCAACGAGAAACGTGCCCTGTTGCACAGCGGCATGGACGACTACCTGACCAAACCGATCAGCGAACGGCAGCTGGCCCAGGTGGTGATGAAGTGGACGGGGTTGAGCCTGGGCGCATCGCCGCTTGAGCAGGCCAGCGAGCAGCCTGGCGACAGCCATGAGCTGCCGGTGCTGGACCCGGATGAAGGCCTGCGCCTGGCCGCCGGCAAGCCGGACCTGGCTGCCGACATGCTGGCCATGCTGCTGGCGTCGCTGGAAAGCGACCGCCAGGCGATACGCGCCGCACGCGAGGCGGATGACAGCGAGACACTGATCGAGCAGGTGCACCGGCTCAACGGTGCCTCGCGTTATTGCGGCGTACCCCAGCTGCGCGCGGCCTGCCAGCGTAGCGAGACCCTGCTCAAGCAGGAAAGCCCGCAGGCACAGCAGGCGCTGGATGAACTGGATGCGGCGATCAACCGGCTGGCGGCGCAGGCGCGGTTGAGTGCCTGATTTGAGCGTTTTAGCGCCTGTGAGATCGAGCGCCGCCCGCGCGGCGCATCGCGGATAAATCCGCTCCTACATTTTTTGCAACGTGCCGAAGCGGTTACGCCATGGTTGCCAGCCCTGGCCTTACAGGCATGGCCACGTTGCAACAAATGTAGGAGCGGATTTATCCGCGATGCGCCGTGCGGACGGCGCTCGATCTCGCAGGCGCCACACAACCCAAGCCATGCACCACAAAGGAAACCCCTCACCATGCGCGTTCTGTTGTTCAGCAGCCAGCACTACGACCAGGAAAGCTTCACCCGGGCCACTGGCGACAGCGCCCTGGACCTGCACTTCCAGTCCGCCCGCCTGACCCTCGACACTGCCGCCCTGGCCAAGGGCTACGAGGTTGTCTGCGCCTTCATCAACGATGAGCTCGACGCCCAGGTGCTGCAGCGCCTGGCCGATGGCGGCACACGGCTGATCGCCCTGCGCTCGGCCGGCTACAACCACGTCGACCTGGCGGCGGCGCAGCGCCTTGGCCTGGCGGTGGTGCGCGTGCCGGCCTATTCGCCGCATGCCGTGGCCGAGCATGCCGTGGCCCTGATCCTGGCGCTCAACCGCCGCCTGCACCGCGCCTACAACCGCACCCGCGAAGGGGACTTCACCCTGCACGGGCTTACCGGCTTCGACCTGCATGGCAAGACCGTTGGCGTGGTCGGCACGGGCCAGATCGGCGCTGCCTTCGCCCGTATCATGGCCGGTTTCGGCTGCCAGCTGCTGGCGTACGACCCCTCCCCCAACCCGGAGCTGCTGGCCCTGGGGGCCCGCTACCTGGACCTGCCCGAACTGCTGCGCGAGGCGCGGATCATCAGCCTGCACTGCCCCCTGACCGAGCACACCCGGCACCTGATCAATGCGCAAAGCCTGAGCCAGTTGCAACCGGGCGCAATGCTGATCAACACCGGCCGCGGTGCACTGGTCGACACTCCAGCACTGATCGACGCCCTGAAAAGCGGCCAGCTCGGCTACCTGGGCCTGGACGTCTATGAAGAGGAAGCCCAACTGTTCTTCGAGGACCGTTCCGACTTGCCACTGCAGGATGATGTGCTGGCGCGGCTGCTGACCTTCCCCAACGTGATCATCACCGCCCACCAGGCATTCCTGACCCGTGAGGCACTGGACGCAATCGCCGCCACCACCCTGGACAACATCATCCGCTGGGCGGCGGGTAATCCGCAGAATCTGGTCAGCGGTTGATGCTAGGATACGCGGCATTTCTGGAGGACCCATGGTCGAACACGATTTTCGCTACACCCTTTTCAACCCGCAACACACCCTGATCGAGTGCCGTGCCCTGGTTCCTGGCCGTTATCAGGTGACCGGCAACGGCGGCTCGATGCACAAAGGCGATGTCCTGATCGTGACCCTCAAGGGCAGCAAGGACCTGGCCATGCGCCTGACCGTGGAGAGCGTGCGCCACCTGATCAACCCACGCGGCCAGTGGGTTGCCGTGGCCAGCGGCCCGGTGTTCAACGAGCTGGAGATTCTTACCTGGAAGGTTGAGTGCGACAGCTGCGACGCGGTGCTGGACGTCGAGTTCGCCGTCGACGCCAAACTCGGCAAGGCGGCCCGTCAGCCGGCTGCCAGCGCACGTATCACCGAGCTGGGCTGGGCCAGCCGCGGCGACAAACACCTGTGCCCGCGTTGCCAGGAGAGCGCCGAGTGAAGAATCTGCTGACCGGCGCGCTGATTGCCACCGGCCTGCTCGGCTGTGCCGCCGAACCTTCAAAGCTGCAGCAGGAGCGCAGCTACGTGCTGGAATGGATCGGCGAGCGTCCGCTGATCGACTACAGCCACCTGACCCTGACCCTGGCCAGCGATGGCCGCGCCTACGGCAACGCCGGCTGCAACCACTGGTTTGCGCCGTATACGCTGGACGGTGAGCACCTGAGCTTCGGCAAGGTCGGCAAGACCCGCAAGCTGTGCGCACCGGCGTTGATGGAACAGGAAAAGCACTTCCTGCAGGCGCTGGAGACCGTGCAGCGCTGGGACGTGTCGCCCATCGAACAGATGCGCTTCTGGCCGGCCGAAGGCAAGCCGCTGCGCTTCTGGCCTGAGGAAGGCTGAATACAGCTGCACGCTGCGAGCTTCAAGCCGCAAGAAAAAGCAGAGTGAACACCAATCTGCCTTTACTTGCAGCTTGCAGCTTGCGACTCACCCCTGCTTGAGGGCCTTGATCTTGGCCTGCAACCCTTCCAGGGTCTGCTCGCCCATCAATTGCTCACGCACCTTGCCCTTGTCGTCGATGATGTAGGTCACCGGCAGCGCCTCGCTGCGTGGCAAGTCATAGCGCTCGGCCGGGTCCTGGGCCAGCACGGTGAAGCCGATGCCCAAGGCCTGCGCCGCCTGTTTCAGCTCTGGGCCCTGCAGGCCATCGAAGTTCACCCCGACCACCTTGATACCATCAGCCGCCCACTGCTTGGCCGCCTGGTTCAGTTCAGGTACCTCGGTTCGGCACGGGCCGCACCATTCGGCCCAGTAATTGAGCACTACCCAGTGCCCGTCGATCTGTTCCGCCTTTACCGTCTTGCCATCTTGGTCCACGCCGTAATCGGCACCGCAACCACCGAGCAACAGGCTCGCGGTGATGGCCAGTACTGCTGCCAGACGCCTTGCCATGGGTCAATCCTTCTCGAAGTTTCAAGCAAATAGGTCAGTCGCTGCGGTTAGAATAGCCGCCACACCCAGCTGGATGCGACCCGACATGCCTGACTTGACGCTCTATCATAACCCGCGCTGCTCAAAATCCCGCGGCGCGCTGGAACTGCTCGAACAACGCGGCCTGGCACCGACCATCGTGCGCTACCTCGAAACCCCGCCCGACGCCGCCACGCTCAAGGCCCTGCTCGGCAAGCTGGGCATCGCCCCACGCCAACTGCTGCGCAGCGGTGAAGACGAATACAAGGCCCTCGACCTGGCCAACCCGGCGCTGACCGACACGCAACTGATCGACGCCATGGTCCAGCACCCCAAGCTGATCGAACGGCCGATCCTGATCGCCGGTGACAAAGCCGTCATCGGCCGCCCGCCAGAGAAGGTGCTGGAGATCCTGCCGTGAGCGCGCCGTACATCCTGGTGCTGTATTACAGCCGCCACGGTTCGACCAGCGAGATGGCCCGGCACATTGCCCGCGGCATCGAGCTGGCCGGCATGGAAGCGCGCCTGCGCACGGTACCGGCGATTTCCACCGAATGCGAAGCAGTCGCCCCGGACATCCCGGCCAGCGGCGCGCTGTACGCCACCCTCGACGACCTGCGCCACTGTGCCGGGCTGGTACTGGGCAGCCCGACCCGTTTTGGCAACATGGCCGCACCACTGAAGTACTTCCTCGATGGCACCAGCAGCCTGTGGCTGGGTGGCGAGTTGGTCGGCAAGCCGGCTGGCGTGTTCACCTCCACTGCCAGCCTGCACGGCGGCCAGGAGACCACCCTGCTGTCGATGATGCTGCCGCTGATGCACCACGGCATGCTGGTGATGGGCCTGCCGTACAGTGAATCGGCATTGCTGGAAACCCGTGGCGGCGGTACCCCTTACGGTGCCAGCCACCATGCTGGCGCCGATGGCAAGCGTGAACTGGACCAACACGAGATCGCCTTGTGCCGTGCCCTTGGCCAACGCCTGGCGACCACAGCCAAGGCCCTGGAGGCTGCGCGTGGCTAAAAAGCCCAAGGTGCTGCCGCCATTGGAATGGCTGGCGCCGCGCCTGCGCCTGACGCGGGCGTTGAGCCTGGCGTTTTTCCTTGGCCTGATCGCGCTGCTGGTGGTGAATAACCTTTGGTTCGCCAACCTGCATGGTGCGCGGGTCGAAGTGATCCTGGCGATCGAGCTGGTGCCACTGCTGTTGCTGTTGCCGGGCATGCTGACGGGCAGCGCCCGGGCGCATGCCTGGACCTGCTTCGTGGTGAATATCTATTTCATCAAGGGCGTGCTGGCGGCGTTCGACCCGGCGCGTGCGGTGTTTGGCTGGGTTGAAGTGCTGGTGAGCCTGGGGCTGTTCATCGCCGGGTTGCTGTATGTGCGCTGGAAGTTCCAGTTCGAACGGCGCATGGCGGGCGAAGGGCGTTAATTTCTTCGCGGGTAAACCCGCTCCCACAAGTACAGCACAGACCTCAAATGCGGCGCGGTCCCTGTGGGAGCGGGTTTACCCGCGAAGAGTCCAGACAGGACTCAATGGTTGACGGTATGCGCCAGCATCACCGACAACTGGCACAGGGGTCGCCCGCTTTCCTCGTGCCACTGATTGAACGCCTGCTGCACCAGGGCCAGGTCGCGCTGGCTGGTCGGCTGCTTGTCGATCACCTTCTGGGCAATCAGCGCGGCGGCCATGTCGTCGGTGGGGATGAACGTGTCCTTGCCAACCATGCGCAGGAAGCGCGGTGCCGACAACCCACCCAGCTGGTTGCCATGCTTGGCCAGGTACTTCCACAGCCCGACGATATCGGTCACTGGCCAGTCGGCGATGAACGCACCGAAACTGCCTTTCTCCTTCGCCACGTCGAGGATCATCTGCGCATTGCGCGGTACGCTCTTGAGCTTGCCCAGGTGGCGGATGATGCGCTCGTCATGCATCAGCCGCTCCAGGTGCTCGGCGCCCATCAGCACCACCTTTTCCGGGTCGAAGCCGAAGAACACCTGCTCGAACGCCGGCCACTTGGCATCCACCAGGCTGTGCTTGAGCCCGGCGCGGAACACGCGCAGGGCCAAGGTCGACAGGTAGCGGTCATCAGCGATTTCGCGCAACTGCGCCGGCGTGCGCGGCTGCGGCAGGAAGGCTTCCAGCGCCTGGGCCGAGCCGAAGCGGTTCAGGCAGTACTCATGCAGCCACTGGTAATCGCGCATGGCCTCAGATGTTCACCACGTCGAGGAAGCGAGGGGTAGCGTTCTCGTCGATCTTCAGGCTGGTGAAGTCGAACAGGTTGCGGTCGGCCAGCTGCGACGGCGCCACGTTCTGCATGGCGCGGAAGATGCTCTCGGTACGGCCCGGGTGCTTGCGTTCCCACTCCACCAGCATGTCCTTGACCACCTGGCGCTGCAGGTTTTCCTGCGAGCCGCAGAGGTTGCACGGGATGATCGGGAATTCCTTCATGTCCGAGTAGGCCTGGATGTCCTTCTCGCTGCAGTAGGCCAGCGGGCGGATCACCACGTTGCGGCCGTCGTCGGCGCGCAGCTTCGGCGGCATGCCCTTGAGCGCGCCATTGAAGAACATGTTGAGGAAGAAGGTTTCGACGATGTCGTCGCGGTGATGCCCCAGGGCCATCTTGGTCGCACCGATTTCATCGGCGAAGGTGTACAGGGTGCCACGGCGCAGGCGCGAGCACAGCGAGCAGGTGGTCTTGCCCTCGGGGACCAGCTCCTTGACTACCGAGTAGGTGTCCTTCTCGACGATGTGGTACTCGACGCCCAGTTCCTTGAGATAGGCCGGCAGCACATGCTCAGGGAAACCCGGCTGCTTCTGGTCCATGTTCACCGCGACGATCTCGAACTTGATCGGTGCCACCTTCTGCAGGTGCAACAGAACGTCGAGCATGGTGTAGCTGTCCTTGCCGCCGGACAGGCAGACCATGACCTTGTCGCCATCCTCGATCATGTTGTAGTCGGTGATGGCTTCGCCGGCGAGACGACGCAGGCGTTTTTGCAGTTTGTTCTGATTGACCGAGAGGGTGCCCATAGCGCTTGGATCCGCGAGGTGTGACAAAAGCCGGCTATTTTACGCACAAACCACGCTCACCTGTAGGGATTCCGATAAAGACTTCAAGGGAATCAACAACGGCCCTGACAGCGCAATTTGCTCTAAAAAGCGGGGTTTGTGCGGGAATTGGCTTCCTATACTGCGACATAAGGCCACATTACCGTTCTGCTTCGGTGTCCTGGCCTCGGGCCGCTTGCGCTCCATGTGGGGGGCGATTGGCAACATAGAGAGGAGTGACCGGCATGATTCATCACGTTGTGGGGCTGTTTACCCATCCCGACCAGGAATGGCGGGAGATTCGTGGCGAAGAAGAAAGCATCAGCCACATGTACCTGACGCACACGCTCATTCTGGCGGCGATTCCCGCCATTTCGGCCTTTATCGGCACAACCCAGGTGGGCTGGGTGATCGGCGGCCGGCCGGCCGTGATGCTGACCATGGAAAGCGCGATCTGGATGAGCATCATGTCCTATCTGGCGATGCTCGCCGGCGTCGCGGTCATGGGGGCTTTCATTCACTGGATGGCCCGCACCTACGACGCCAACCCGTCCATGGCGCAATGCATCGCCTTTGCCACCTACACCGCTACCCCATTGTTCCTCGGCGGCCTGGCGGCGCTCTATCCGCACCTGTGGCTGGGCATGCTGGTGGGGACCGCTGCCATTTGCTACACCGTGTACCTGCTGTATGTCGGCTTGCCGACCTTCATGAACATACCGTCAGATGAAGGCTTCCTGTTCTCCAGCTCGGTGCTGGCGGTAGGCCTCGTCGTACTGGTGGCGATCATGGCTGCTACCGTGATCATCTGGGGTTTGGGCGTGGGGCCCGTGTACACCAACTAGATCAGATCCAGCCAACATAGGGCATCAAGCAAAGGCCGCCGCAAGGCGGCCTTTGTCTGCCTGCTGACCGGTGGCTCGGCAGTTACGACGTGCTTGCGGCATAATGCCCGGTCAGGAGAACCACCCCGTCATGCCCGAGCTGCTCAAACAACGCGTCGAAACCTGTTACCAGCAAGCCGAAGCCTTCTTCAAACGCCCCTTCCCCCGCCCGGAAGTCAGCTTCAAGCTGCGCGGCCAGAAGGCCGGCGTCGCCCACCTGCACGAGAACCTGCTGCGCTTCAACCTGCAACTGTATCGCGAGAACCAGGACGACTTCCTGCGCCAGACCGTGGCCCATGAGGTGGCGCACCTGGTGGCCCATCAGTTGTTTGGCGAGCGGATACAGGCCCATGGCGAAGAATGGCAGTTGATCATGCGCGGGGTGTACGAACTGCCCCCGAACCGTTGCCACAACTATGAAGTGCAGCGGCGCGTGGTAACCCGCTACATCTACCGCTGCCCCTGCCCGGAGAGCGATTTCCCGTTTACCGCGCAGCGGCACAAGCTGGTGCACCAAGGGCGGCGCTACCTGTGCCGGCGCTGCAGGGAAATCCTGGTGTATAGCGGCGAAACGCGCGTCGAATAAATAGCCAGGCACAAGAAAGGCGACCCGAGGGTCGCCTTCTTTTTTACCCCGTCAGGCTCAACGAACCGGGGTTTCTGCAACACCCAGGTCATCGGTAGGCAGGTTCATTTCCAGCGGCGCGCCACCGGAGGCCAGCTCGGAGGCCAGCTTGTCGTCGTCCATCTCCTTCACCCACTTGGCCACAACCACGGTGGCCACGGCGTTGCCGACCAGGTTGGTCAGTGCACGGGCTTCGGACATGAAGCGGTCGATACCGAGGATCAGCGCCAGGCCGGCAACCGGCAGGTGGCCGACGGCCGACAGGGTGGCAGCGAGGACGATGAAGCCCGAACCGGTCACGCCGGCGGCACCCTTGGAAGCCACCAGCAGCACCAGCAGCAGGGTGATCTGGTGGGTGATGTCCATGTGGGTGTCGGTGGCTTGGGCGATGAACACCGCAGCCATGGTCAGGTAGATCGAGGTACCGTCGAGGTTGAACGAGTAACCCGTCGGGATAACCAGGCCGACGACCGACTTCTTGGCACCCAGGCGCTCCATCTTGGCCAGCATGCGTGGCAGGGCCGACTCCGAGGAGGAAGTACCCAGCACGATCATCAGCTCTTCACGGATGTAGCGGATCAGCTTGAGGACACTGAAGCCGTGGGCACGGCAGATACCGCCCAGCACCACCAGCACGAACAGCAGGCAGGTGATGTAGAAGCACGCCATCAGGTAGCCCAGCTGCACCAGCGAACCCACACCATACTGGCCGATGGTGAAGGCCATGGCGCCGAAGGCACCGAGCGGCGCCAGCTTCATGATCATGTTGATGATGTTGAACATCACATGGGCGAAACGATCGATCAGGTCCAGTACCGGCTTGCCGTAGCTGCCCAGGCGGTGCAGGGCGAAGCCGAAGATCACCGAGAACATCAGCACTTGCAGGATATCGCCGTTGGCGAAGGCACCCACCACCGTGTTGGGGATGATGTTGAGCAGGAAGCCGACAGTGGTCTGCTGCGCGCCGGCGGCGGCGTAGGCAGCGACGCTGCTGGCGTTCAGGGTGCTGACGTCGATGTGCATGCCAGCGCCCGGCTGGACCACGTTGACGACCACGAGGCCGATGATCAGGGCAATGGTGGAGACGATTTCAAAGTACAGCAGCGCGTAGCCGCCGGTCTTGCCGACCGACTTCATGCTCTGCATGCCGGCGATGCCGCTGACCACGGTACAGAAGATGATGGGCGCGATGACCATCTTGATCAGTTTGACGAAACCATCACCCAAGGGCTTAAGGGCGACACCGGTTTCGGGGTAGAAGTGGCCGAGCAGGATGCCGATGGTGATGGCGACCAACACCTGGACATACAGGGATTTGTACAGCGGCTGACGTGTCGTCATGGCTCAATTTTCCTCAAGTGTGCCGGCTTCACCCTTCCCAGGGTGGTTGGGCACCTGAATCGCTAACCCTCCTGCACCTGGAGGGATTTGTCGTTGTGTTCGAGCTGCCTGGGCAGGCCTCTGCCAACTGAGATAGCAAGGGCGATGCCAAAATGCCCATCTTGAGTGCAGAGGCAATGTTTACGGGGTGTAAATGCCCAACGACGGGGCGAATTTTCTGAGGAGGGGTGGCGGATTTCCGCCCGGTGGCGGGAAATGTACAGCGGATATGGCGGGAATCCGCCCTGTTTGGTCTTGGCGGCACGGGCCCATTCGAGGGCCGGAGCAGGTTACAGGTCAGTCAAGGTGGAAGGTGATGCGGAACGCCGCGCCACCCAGCGGAGAATCCCCCAGGGTCAGCTCGGCGTCGTAGCTGTCGACGATGTCTTTGACCACCGCCAGCCCGATCCCCTGCCCCGGGTGCTGCCGGTCCAGCCGCTCGCCGCGTTCCAGGATTCGCTCGCGCTGGTCAGCCGGCACTCCCGGCCCGTCATCTTCGACCCACAGCGTCAGCCCCCCAGGTTCTTCCTGCAACACAACCCGCACCCGCCCAAGGCTCAGGCGATAAGCGTTCTCCAGCAGATTACCCAACAATTCCAGCAAGGCGCCCCGCTCCATCGGCACGCGCGACGGTTCAGGCACCTGCAGATCGACATCGACCTGCTTGTCGCGGTAGACCTTGGCCAAAGTACTGCACAGGCTCTGCAGTACCGGCAGCAACGGCACGCTATGGCGCACCAGGCCACTTTTGCGCATGCTGGCGCGCTGCAACTGGTAATCGATCTGCTGGCTCATGCGCTCGATCTGGCTTTGCAGTACCCGCGCTTGCTCACGCTCACCGTCACGTTGCTGCAGGCTCTCGCCAACACCCTGCAATACCGCCAGCGGTGTCTTCAAGCTGTGCGCAAGGTCGCCCAGCGAATCCCGGTAGCGCGCGCGTTGCTCACGCTCACTGCGTAACAGCCGGTTCAGCGAGCGGGTCAGGCGCAGCAGTTCGCGCGGGTGCTCGCCACTGAGGCCATCACGTGCACCAGACTCCACCTCATCCAGCTCAACGCTCAATCGTCGCAACGAGCGCAACCCCCAGGTCAGGCCGGCCCAGAGCAGCGCCAGCAGGGCCAGCAAGGCAGCGCCAAAGCCCAGGTAGAGCTTTTCGCGCAGACCACTGAGCGTGGCCTTGTACTCACTCACCGGCTGCAGCGCGACGATGCTGTAGGCCGCGCTCTGGCCGCCGAGCAGTTTGATCTCGACGTCATAGACGAAGAACTCTTCGCCATCGTCCTGATGGATACGGGCGAACTCGTTGCCGCGCCCGTCGTAACGCGGGCGGTAATTGATGTGCCGGTCGGCGGTGGCGCGCGAGTGCCAGACCAGGTTGCCATCGCGGTCGAAGATGTAACCCAGCAGGCCGGTGTACGGCAGGTTGTAGCGCTCGTCCGGCAACAGTTCAGGCATCTGCAGCTGGCCATGTTCGATGCGCGCGGCGGATATCAGCGTGGTCACGTCCGAGGCCAGGCGCTGCTCGATCGATTCCTGCAGGGCCAGGCTGAAGGCCTTCTGCAAGGCTGGCAGCAGCGCCAGCATGAACAGCAGCGCCAGCACGGCAGCAGCGAGCATCAGGCGTACCCGCAGCGAGCGGATCATCGGCAGCGCTCAGTGAACAGATAGCCCAGGCCGCGCACCGTGTCGATCGGTTTGAAACCGCTATCGCCCTCGAGCTTGCGACGCAGGCGGCCGACCAGCACTTCGATGACGTTGGGGTCACGCTCCTCGTCACCGGGGTAGAGCTGCTCCATCAGGCGATCCTTGGCCACCACCTGCTGGTGATGACGCATGAGGTATTCGAGGATGCGGTACTCGTAGGCGGTCAGTGCCAGCGGGTGCTCGTCCAGGGTCGCCTGCTTGCGGTTGAGGTCAAGGACCAGGGGGCCAGCGGCGATGGTCGACTGGGTGAAACCACTGGAACGGCGCAGCAAGGCGTTCAGGCGCGCTTCGAGTTCTTCGAACTGGAACGGCTTGACCAGGTAGTCGTCAGCACCGGTGGCCAGGCCTTCGACCTTGTCCTGCCAGTTGCCGCGGGCGGTGAGAATCAGGATGGGGAACGACTCGCCCTGGCTGCGCAGGCGGCCGATCAGTTCAAGGCCGCTGATCCCAGGCAGGCCAAGGTCGACGATGGCCAGGTCGAAATGGAAGTGTTCAGACTGGTACAGGGCTTCTTCGGCATCGGCCACGGCTTCCACCACATGGCCGCTTTCGCCCAGGCGTGTGTAGAGGTGGTGCCGCAGCAGGGCTTCGTCCTCGACCACCAGCAGTTTCATTCAAGGCTCCTCTTGATGTGTTGCCTGTACAGGCCTTTTCGCGGGTAAACCCGCTCCCACAGGGACTGCACACGTTTCGAAGACTGTGCGATCCCTGTGGAAGCGGGTTTACCCGCGAAGAGGCCGTTACAGGATAACTCGGCTCGCCGGTCAGAACTTGTAAGTTGCTGCCAGATAGGTTTGTGCACTGCTGGTCAGGCGCAAGGTGCCTTCTTTCGGCCCACCGCTGGCGCCTACCTCGGTCGCGGCATTGGTGCGCAGGTAGCGGTAACCCAGCTCCATCGAAGCATTGTCGGTGATTGCCTGTATCACACCGGCCTGCAGGCCCACGGCATAACCGTAGTCGGTATCACGGCTGGCACCTGGCGAATCCTGGGTCAACTTGGTCATGCCCAGGCTGCCACCGCCGAACAGCTTGGTGGTATCGCCCACCGGCAAGAACAGATCATAGCTGCCCAGCACGTTCTCCTGGCGCAGCTTGAGGCCGCTGTGGTCGCCCGAGACATTGTCGTAGGTGATGTAGTAGCGGCCCTGGTCGTTGATGCGGCCCAGGCGCACCCCCCAGGTGTCATCCTTGCCGATGATGCCGTCGGCATTGAGATGGTCGGTGTTGCTCTGCAGCAAGCCAGACTTGCGCACCTTGTCGCTGGTCTGGCCGTAGGTCAGGCTGGCGAAATTTTCATCCGCTGCCTGGGCAGAGGTGATGCCAGCGGCGCAGACGGCCATGGCGGCGAGCAGGGAGTTGAAGGTTTTCATGGCGCGGTACTCCAGATGAAGGCACTGTTGCGGTCTGGAAGCTAGAGTAAGCAGGGTGCCCTGAACCGCGGCTGAACCCTGACTGAACCGCGGCTGAACGATTTGTCGGCAAAACAAGGAGTAGTGAACATGCGCGCCCTGCTGGCCCTGACCCTGATGTGCAGCGCCGCCCTAGCCCAAGCGGCAGTACAAACCCGCGAGATCCGTTACCAAGATGCCGACGGCACCGCGCTGATCGGCTATTACGCCTACGATGATGCCGTGAAGGGCGAGCGCCCTGGCGTGCTGGTGGTACACGAGTGGTGGGGGCTGAACGACTATGCCAAACGCCGTGCCCGCGACCTCGCCGCGCTGGGCTACAGCGCGCTGGCCATCGACATGTATGGTGAAGGCAAGCACACCGAGCATCCGCAGGACGCACAGGCATTCATGGCCGAGGCAAGCAAGGATCCGGAGGCATCGGCCAAGCGCTTCGACGCCGGGCTGGACCTGTTGAAGAAACAGCCCTACACCGACAAGCACAAGCTCGGCGCAGTGGGTTACTGCTTCGGCGGCAAGGTGGTGCTCGATGCCGCACGGCGCGGCGCCAGGCTCGATGGTGTGGTGAGTTTCCATGGCGCACTGGCCACCCAGACACCGGTCACCCAGCCAGGCGTTGTAAGGGCCTATTTGCTGGTCGAGCACGGCGCGGCAGACAGCATGGTCACCCCGCAGCAAGTGGACGCTTTCAAGAAAGAGATGGACGCGGCAAAGGTCGAATACCAGTTCGTCAGTATTCCTGGGGCCAAGCATGGGTTTACCAACCCGGATGCCGACCGGCTCAGTCATGGCGAGCACGGCGGGCCGGATATTGGCTACAACGAGGCCGCGGACAAGAGCTCTTGGGCGGACATGCAGGCATTCTTCAAACAAGTGTTCAAGTGACGAAGCAGCCCCGTCTCCCACACACGCCTCGCGGCTGGCACAATAGCCGCCATGAACAGTCTCCCCGCCTGCTGCGCCCCGCTCCAGTACCACTGGCCCCTGCCCCGCCCGCTACCCGGTGCGGTGCTGGCCAGTTGTGCCTTCGACCCCGCCCGCCTGGCCGCCGATGACTTCCAGCGCGCAGGCATCGTGCCCAGCGCCAGCCTGCAACGCTCGGTGGCCAAACGCCAGGCGGAATACCTGGCCGGGCGAGTCTGCGCCCGTGCTGCGCTGCAGCGCCTGGATGGTCGCGACTACGTCCCCGGCACCCATGAGGATCGCTCGCCGATCTGGCCTGCCGGCATCCATGGCTCGATCACTCACGGCAAAGGCTGGGCCGCCGCCGTGGTGGCCGCCGATGGCGAATGCCGCGGCCTGGGACTGGACCAGGAAGCGCTACTGGATGACGAACGCGCTGAACGCTTGATGGGTGAAATCCTGACACCAGGCGAGCTCGGCCGGCTGGACCGCAGCCAGCTGGGTCTTACGGTCACCCTGACCTTCTCGCTGAAGGAAAGCCTGTTCAAGACCCTCTACCCAGTGACCCGCAAGCGCTTCTATTTCGAGCATGCCGAGTTGCTGGAATGGTCCTGCGATGGCCTGGCACGGCTGCGCCTGCTCACCGACCTGTCGCCCGAGTGGCGACACGGCGCCGAGGTCGAAGGCCAGTTCTGCCTGCAAGACGGCCACCTGCTCAGCCTGATAAGCATCTGAGCCCTACTGCGGCGCCTGCTCGCGCGGCCAGTTGAGGCTGAAACAGGCCCCACCCAGCGCCTCGCTGCGCCCCACCGTGGCGCGGCCAGCGTGCCAGTAGATGATCCTTCGCACGATCGACAGGCCCAGGCCATGCCCGCCGGAAGCGCGGGTGCGGCTGTCGTCGAGCCGGGTGAAGGGGGTGAAGATGCGATCCCAGACACCTTCAGGGATACCCGGGCCATCGTCCTCCACATCGATACGGCAACGCTGCTGGCCCAGCTGGTAGCTCAGGCGCACCTCACTCCCGGCATGGCGCAGGGCATTGCTTACCAGGTTCTGCAGCGCACGGTGCAGGTAACGCGGTTCGGCCTCGACCCAGCAACCGTCGTTGCCCTGGCATGCCCCACGCACCAGGCGGACGTTGCTGTTGAGTGGCGCCAGCTCTTCGATCACCCGGTCGAACAAGGCATCCAGCTCGACACGCTGGAACTTCAGCGCCGGGGCGCCCTGCTCCAGGCGAGCGTAGGTCAGCATCTCGTCGACCAGCTTGTCCAGGTCCTGGATATCGCCATCCATGCCAGCCAGGTGCTTGGCGCGGGCCTGCTCGGTGGGCGCGCTTTCGATCATCTCCAGGCCAAAGCGCAGGCGTGCCACGGGGGTGCGCAGTTCGTGGGACACCGCGCGCACCAGTTCGCGCTGCATGTTCAGCGAGCGCTGCAGGTGCTCGGCCATGCCATTGAACGCAGCGGCCAGGCGCCCCACCGAATCGGCATCACCGGCTGGCACGCGCGTGTCCAGGCTACCCTGGGCGATGCGTGTGGCAGCGATTGCCATACCCGACACGCGCCGCTCCAGCTGGCGCACCAACAAATAGACCACCAGGCCGATCAGGCACAGGCCGAGAAAGGCGATCAGAATCAGCAATTGCGGCGGATAGGGGTTGAGCTGATACAGCGGGCCGATCTCCAGCACCAATGGCGAGCCTGGCAGGCCCGCGAACACGCGGATCGAATCACCGTCGCGGCCCAGCGCCATCACCGTGTCGCCCTCCTCCACCCGGCGCCGCTGGTCATCGTCCAGGCCGACCCGCTCGATACGCTGCAGGGCGACGCCGAAGCCGAAGCCCTTGCTCTGGGTTATTTCTGCCAGGCGCTGCTGCTGCTCGGTCACCGGGTAGCGCACCAGCTCATCGGCCAGCAGATAAAGCGTGGCACGCGCCAGCTGCTCGCTGACCTGCTTGACCTGGGCCACCAGCAACAGGTCTTCCTGGCCAACCTTGCGCAGCACCTGGGCGGCGTGCGGCCCGGTCTTCTCCACCACCACCAGGCCGCGGTACAGGCGGGCGCGCTGGCCACCCTCCAGCGAGCGGGCCGACATCGGTTGCAACACGAGCGGCACACCCAGCAGGCGCTCCCACATCAGCAGCGAGCGCTTGCGCTCTGTGTCGTTCTGCTGCGCCAGGTTGTCGGCCATCAGGCTGAACGTGCCCTGGGCCAGGCGCTCACGGTGCTGGGCTGCGCGCACCTCGTTGACCAGATGCAGGCTGAGCACCCCGAGCAGTGCCACCAGCACCAGCACAGCCAGCATGCCGCCGTAGATACGCAGGAAGATCGAGTGCTTCATGGGGCATCGCCGACGAACAGGTAGCCCTTGCTGCGCAGCGTCTTGATCAGCCGCGGGTGGATAGGGTCGTCGCCGATCTTGGGGCGAATCCTGGAAATGCGCACGTCGATGGAGCGGTCCTGGCCGTCGTAGCCGACCCCGCGCAATGCGGTGAATATCTGCTCGCGCGACAGCACCCGCCCGGCGTTGCTGGCCAGCAGCCAGAGCAGGTCGAACTCAGCACCGGTGAGGTCGATCTGCTGCGCGTCGAGCCAGGCTTCGCGCAGGCGGTTGTCGATGCGCAGCGGGCCGAAGGCCAGGTCGTGGCGCTTGTTGTCCGGGCTTTCGCTGCGCCGCAGCAGCGCCTGAATCCGCGCCAGCAGCAAACGCGGGCGCACCGGCTTGCACACATAGTCGTCGGCGCCCAGGTCCAGGCCCTGAACCTGATCGAGTTCGTCGCTACGGGCAGTCAGCATCAGAATCGGGCCGGGGTACTGGCCGCGCACGCGCCGGCAGATGCTCAGGCCATCTTCACCGGGCAGCATCAGGTCGAGAATCACCAGGTCCGGCTGACTGTCGACGATACGGCGGGCAGCGCGGGCGCCATCGCCCTCCACGGCGACTTCATAGCCGTTGGCCTGCAGGTATTCGGCGGTGAGCTCGGCCAGGCGCTGGTCGTCTTCGACGATGAGGATGCGGTTGCTGGATTGGTCCATGGCCCCTGCCTTTGAATTGTTGTTTTTCTGTCGGTACCGGCCTTTAACCAAAAGGCAACATCGGCTTCGGATACTACGTGCCGCCCCCGGCACTGCCAACCTGCCCGACGGCAGCCTCGACTGAACCGTTTTTTGTGGTAGGGTTCGCGCCCGAAAAATTCTGCCTGGGGGCAGCGACCCAGAGAAAAATAGTGCACACCACTTGGCACTAGGCCTACAGCGATTACCCACTATTCACTCACAAAGTACGCACAAGTTATCCACAGACGGTCGCCTTGCAAAGCCCCCTGTACCGCATTATCTTGTATCCCCAGCACAGCAAACCACTAGATGTTGGGTTTCAGTCACCAACGCCAAGCATGAGTCAGCAGAGAAATTCAAGCGATTTTTCTGGCAGAACTCGTTGTGGTTTCATCGATCCAACCGCTCCTAGCGGATACTGAACAGCCTGCTTTGGCTCACCCCAGAGCATTTGACTTCGGCCAGGGAGCGGCAAGGTTCTTGCCCCCATTTCCTGATCTGTCCCGAAGTCGGTACGCCCGAGCGGGCGGATGCGCGTGCATGCCGCATCCCCGCAAGGGCCATCGAGCAAGTGGACGGAACGGTGGGCGCCCAAAAGGCGCCTGAACACTATAGAAACTGTGGAGACACCCACCCATGCAAACCGACACAACTCGCGAGAACCCGCAGGCCAAGGCGCCGCAGGCCGCCGATTCCAACCAGGATCTGGCTGCCACCGCCCCGGGCCAACTGCGCGTGATCAAGCGCAACGGCACTGTCGTCCCCTACACCGACGACAAGATCACCGTGGCCATCACCAAGGCGTTCCTCGCAGTTGAAGGCGGCACCGCCGCTGCCTCGTCGCGCATCCACGACACCGTCGCGCGCCTGACCGAGCAGGTCACCGCCACGTTCAAACGTCGCATGCCATCGGGTGGCACCATCCACATCGAAGAAATCCAGGACCAGGTCGAACTGGCCCTGATGCGTGCCGGCGAGCAGAAAGTCGCCCGTGACTACGTGATCTACCGCGACCAGCGCGCCAAGGAGCGCGCAACCCGCAGCAACGCAGACAGCGTGGTCGAGCCGCACCCGAGCATCCGCATCACCCTGGCCGACGGCAGCCTGGCGCCGCTGGACATGGCGCGCCTGAACACCATCATCAGCGAAGCCTGCGAAGGCCTGGCCGAAGTCGATGGCGACCTGATCCAGCGCGAAACCCTGAAGAACCTGTACGACGGCGTGGCCATCAAGGACGTCAACACCGCCCTGGTGATGACCGCCCGTACCCTGGTCGAGCGTGAGCCGAACTACTCGTTCGTCACCGCCCGCCTGCTGATGGACACCCTGCGCGCCGAAGGCCTGGGCTTCCTCAACGTCGCCGACAGCGCCACCCACCACGAGATGGCCGACCTGTACGCCAAGGCCCTGCCGGCCTACATCGCCAAAGGTGTCGAGTTCGAACTGCTCAACCCTGCACTGGCCGACTTCGACCTGGAAAAACTGGGCAAGGCGATCAACCACGAGCGCGACCAGCAGTTCACCTACCTGGGCCTGCAAACCCTGTACGACCGCTACTTCATCCACAAGGATGGCGTGCGCTTCGAGCTGCCGCAGGTGTTCTTCATGCGTGTGGCCATGGGCCTGGCGCTGGAAGAAAAAGACAAAGAAGCCCGTGCGATCGAGTTCTACAACCTGCTCTCGTCGTTCGACTACATGGCTTCGACCCCAACCCTGTTCAACGCCGGTACCCTGCGCCCGCAGCTGTCGAGCTGCTACCTGACCACCGTGCCGGACGACCTGTCGGGCATCTACCACGCGATCCACGACAACGCCATGCTGTCGAAATTCGCCGGTGGCCTGGGCAACGACTGGACCCCTGTGCGCGCACTGGGCTCCTACATCAAGGGCACCAACGGCAAATCCCAGGGCGTCGTGCCGTTCCTGAAAGTAGTCAACGACACCGCCGTTGCCGTCAACCAGGGTGGCAAGCGCAAAGGCGCCGTGTGTGCCTACCTGGAAACCTGGCACCTGGACATCGAAGAATTCATCGAGCTGCGCAAGAACACCGGTGATGACCGTCGTCGTACCCACGACATGAACACCGCCAACTGGATCCCTGACCTGTTCATGAAGCGCGTCTTCGATGACGGCAAGTGGACCCTGTTCTCGCCATCGGAAGTGCCTGATCTGCACGACCTGACCGGCAAGGCCTTCGAAGAGCGTTACGAGTACTACGAAGCCCTGACCGAGTACAACAAGATCAAGGTGTTCAAGACCATCCAGGCCAAAGACCTGTGGCGCAAGATGCTGTCGATGCTGTTCGAGACCGGCCACCCATGGCTGACCTTCAAGGACCCGTGCAACCTGCGTTCGCCGCAGCAGCACGTGGGCGTGGTCCACAGCTCGAACCTGTGCACCGAGATCACCTTGAACACCAACAAGGACGAGATCGCGGTCTGCAACCTGGGCTCGATCAACCTGCCGAACCACATTGTCGACGGCAAGCTGGATACCGCCAAGCTGCAACGCACCGTGAACACCGCCGTGCGCATGCTCGACAACGTGATCGACATCAACTACTACTCGGTGCCACAAGCGCGTAACTCGAACTTCAAGCACCGCCCTGTCGGCCTCGGCATCATGGGCTTCCAGGACGCGCTGTACCTGCAGCACATCCCGTACGGCTCCGACGCTGCCGTCGAGTTCGCCGACAAGTCGATGGAAGCGGTCAGCTACTACGCGATCCAGGCTTCCTGCGACCTGGCCGACGAGCGTGGCGCCTACGAGACCTTCCAGGGTTCGCTGTGGTCCAAGGGCATCTTGCCGCTGGATTCGCAACAGATCCTGATCGAAGCCCGTGGCCAGAAGTACATCGACGTCAACCTGGAAGAGTCGCTGGACTGGGCGCCGGTCCGTGCCCGCGTGCAGAAAGGCATCCGTAACTCGAACATCATGGCCATCGCGCCAACCGCGACCATCGCCAACATCACTGGCGTGTCGCAGTCGATCGAGCCGACCTACCAGAACCTGTACGTGAAATCGAACCTGTCGGGCGAGTTCACCGTGATCAACCCGTACCTGGTCCGCGACCTGAAGGCCCGCGGCCTGTGGGACTCGGTAATGATCAACGACCTGAAGTACTACGACGGTTCGGTGCAGCAGATCGAGCGTATCCCGCAAGAGCTGAAAGACCTGTACGCCACCGCGTTCGAAGTCGAGACCAAGTGGATCGTCGATGCAGCCTCCCGTCGCCAGAAGTGGATCGACCAGGCTCAGTCGCTGAACCTGTACATCGCCGGCGCTTCGGGCAAGAAGCTGGACGTGACCTACCGCATGGCCTGGTACCGTGGCCTGAAAACCACCTACTACCTCCGTGCCCTGGCCGCGACCAGCACCGAGAAGTCGACCATCAACACCGGCAAGCTCAACGCCGTTTCCAGCGGCGGCGACAGCGCCCCGGTCCAGGCAGCCGGCCCTGCGCCAGTGCCGAAGGCCTGCGCGATCGACGAGCCTGACTGCGAAGCCTGCCAGTAAGGCCTGATGCCGCAAGGGGTGCCCTCGGGTGCCCCTTGCGGCATTTTTGTATCTGCGCCCCTGAGAAGCCCTGCCCTTTGCCCACCGCTCACGCGCATAGGTAAAAAGAAAGGACCTCTCAGAAAGGATGCAAACCCATGGCGCGGAAAAAAGTGGCAACTCGCAAGATCGGTCGCAATGCAGAAACCGGCCGCTTCACTTCGGTGGAAGAGGCCCGCAAGCACCCCAAGACCCATGTGGTCGAGACGCTGCGCAAGCAGTGCAGCTAGCCCGCTGAAAATGCGGTCGTTGCAGGAGCGGCCTTGTGGCGCGAAAAGGCTGCGCAGCGGTCCCAGTATCTCGGCTCCAGCGCGAGATTGCCGGGGCCGCTTTGCGGCCCTTTCGCGACACAAGGCCGCTCCTACAAGGGTTTGTTAAACCCAGCATCTTGTGCTTTAAAAATAAAAACCCACCACATGTAGTGCTTCGCATTATTTGCCGCTAAACTCCCTCCCCGTAAAGAACGACACGAGATTCCTTGAACGGACGCGCACAGAACCGGTCGAAAAATTACCCTCGCCCGCTAGACACGCGCCCCGATCGAAAGCGAATTCCGGTATACTTCGCCCCCTCTGAAAAGGGCACCCATTCATGTCCCTGGCCCCTCCCCCGAGGCCTGGCCAGGCACGAGTCAGATGTAACGAGAGTCAGCCTCTCGAGCTGTCCATTCGCCGTAACGGCCTTGCGTCAGGCATCACATTCTTAAAATCCAACCGGTTACCCCAAGGGGGCAACCCTCAAGCAGGAGCCAATCACCATGCTGAGCTGGGACGAATTCGACAAGGAAGACGGCGAAGTAGCCGCCAAAGGCAACACCCCTGCGCAGGCCACTGCCGCCGCCACCCTCGACAAGCTCGACAGCGCCGGTGGTGCCGCCGCCCTGGAAGCCCGTGCTGCCACAGCCGCCGACTCCGACGCGGTGAAACGCGCCAAAGCTGCCCTCGACGCCCTCGACATCGCCGAAGGCCTGGCTGAGCTGGAAGGCTCCTCGGCCCGCGTCGCCGTTGACGAAAAGCGCATGATCAACTGCCGCGCCGACCTCAACCAGCTGGTACCGTTCAAGTACGACTGGGCCTGGCAGAAGTACCTCGACGGCTGCGCCAACCACTGGATGCCGCAAGAGGTCAACATGACCGCCGACATCGCCCTGTGGAAGAGCATGGACGGCCTGACCGAGGACGAGCGCCGCATCGTCATGCGCAACCTCGGCTTCTTCTCCACCGCCGACTCGCTGGTGGCCAACAACCTGGCCCTGGCCGTGTACCGCCTGATCACCAACCCGGAATGCCGCCAGTACATCCTGCGCCAGGCCTTCGAAGAGGCGATCCACACCCACGCCTACCAGTACTGCATCGAGTCGCTGGGCATGGATGAAGGCGAGATCTTCAACATGTACCACGAGATCCCGTCGGTCGCGAAGAAAGCCGCCTGGGGCCTGAAGTACACCCGCGCCATCTCCGACCCGGAATTCAACACCGGCACCGTCGAGACTGACAAAGAGCTGCTGCGCAACCTGATCGCCTACTACTGCGTACTGGAAGGCATCTTCTTCTACTGCGGCTTCACCCAGATCCTGTCCATGGGCCGCCGCAACAAGATGACCGGCGTTGCCGAGCAGTTCCAGTACATCCTGCGTGACGAGTCGATGCACCTGAACTTCGGCATCGACGTGATCAACCAGATCAAGATCGAGAACCCGCACCTGTGGGACGCGGCGATGAAGGAAGAAGCGACCCAGATGATCCTGCAAGGGACCCAGCTGGAGATCGAATACGCCCGTGACACCATGCCACGCGGCGTATTGGGCATGAACGCAGCGATGATGGAGGACTACCTCAAGTTCATCGCCAACCGTCGCCTGACCCAGATTGGCCTGAAGGAAGAGTACCCGGGGACTACCAACCCGTTCCCATGGATGAGCGAGATCATGGACTTGAAGAAAGAGAAGAACTTCTTCGAGACTCGCGTGATCGAGTATCAGACTGGTGGGGCATTGAGCTGGGACTGATCGTCCGGGCTGAGCATCGAGAAGGCTGCCGAATGGCAGCCTTTTTATTGCCTGCGCTAACAGAACAGGAAGTGCCCTACAAACTGCGGCATTGCCTGTCGCACGCCATCACGATAACGTTTTCCGGCGCTTAAGAACGCTCACATAGCGGCATCCCGTACCCGTCAGAAACGGCACTCCCACATCAGGATGGCCAATCATGAACAGCGTCTATACCTCCCCCCTCTTCACCCACCACAACCGCCCCCTCCACACCCTCTGGCTCGAATCCCAAGCCTGGTTCTGCACCCACGAACTCGGCCGGCTGAGCGCTCGCTTCTTCGACGAACACTGCATCCACAAGCTCGACCCGGACCAGTACCGCAAGGTGCAGCTGCTGCGCTACGGGCAGTACCAGGAGACCACGATGCTCTGCGAGTCCGGGGCCTAGACGTTGCTGGCGCATCACCATGTTCCAGAGAACCGACATCTGCGCTGGTGGCTGACCCATGAGGTGGTGGCGTTGCTGCGGGTATTGATAGTGCGGCTGAACGCGATGCTCAAGACTGGAACGCCCTGGCAGGAACAGGTAGTTCACTCATAGGATCCAGCCTTGCTGGCGATGCCTGACAGAGTCGGGCTCGGGGCGCTACGCGCCCCATCGCTGGCAAGGCCAGCTTCCACAAGAAGACAGTTGCTCCCACATGATGTGCGTATAGCCCAGAGCCTGGTTATGCCTGCACCGGCCTCGTCGCTGGCTGCGGCCAATTGCAGCTGCCGAGCAGCTTGCCGGTGGACGCAGGTGGGGTGGGTTGCAGGGTGAAGCCTCCTCGCTTGGGAAAACGAAACGTCATGTCTCTGCTGGCCACGAGACATGATTCGTTTCAATTTGTTCAGCGAAGAGAGCGGTTGGGGCTAGTTTTTCAGCCCAAGCTCTGCCGACAGCCGTGCGGTCACGCCTTTGAGGACCGGTACCAGCTCGCGCATCTTCTCTTCGGGCATGTACGGCACAGTACTCGCCACACTGATCCCCGCCACGATCCGACGGCTCGCATCGCGCACCGGGGCCGCCACACAGCGGATCGATGGCTCATTGTCTTCCAGATCGAAGGCATATCCCCCCGCGACATAATCGACCATGCGATGCTCGAACTGCGCCCAGGTCTGCTCGGTGTGGTGCGGCCAAAACGCGCTCTTGCCACCCACCGGCAGGCTGGTCTCATACAGGCGCTGCCATTCGGCCGGCGTGTCGTCGAGCATCAGTGCCTTGCCGATACCGGTGCGTGCCAGCGGCATGCGGTGGCCGACCCGCGAGCGCATTTCCGGGCCGTTGCGCCCCGGGGTCTTGTGCAGGTACAGCACTTCGTCGCCTTCGCGGATCGCCAGGTGGATGGTATCGCCGGTCAGGGCCGACAGCTCATCAAGGTAAGGACCGGCCAGGGTCACCAGCGGCAACTCCTCGCGGGCCTGGAAGCCGAGTTCGATCAGCTTGGGGCCTAGCAGATAGCCGACCTGGGGCACCACGCGCAGGTAGCGCTCGTCCACCAGGCAACTGACCAGGCGGTGGGTGGTGCTGCGGGTGGTGCCGATGTGCCGGGCGATGTCCTTGAGGTCGCGCGCGCCAGCGGCCACGGCCTGCACCACGGCCAGCCCGCGCAGCAGGGTCTGGGTGCCGGTGGGGGCGGTTTTTGCGGGGTCTTCCTGCATGTACGGCCTTTTTCGTTGAGCGAGTGGGCGGGCGACATTATGTTCGCCCACAGGGCACGCCTACAACTCGATGCGCTCGACCTTGCCCACCAGCAGGATATACGACAGCGCACCGACCAGAGCCAGTGCCGCGACGTAGGTAATGGCCGGGGCGAAAGAATCGCCGCTGGCCAGGAAGCCGATCACGATCGGGGTAATGATTGCCGACAGGTTGCCGATGAAGTTGAACACTCCGCCCGTCAGCCCGAGCAGGCGCGCCGGGGCCAGGGTCGAGACCAGCGACCAGGTGATCGAAGCCAGGCCGTTGCCGAAGAACGCCAGGGCCAGGAAGGCGATTACCAGTGGCGTCGAGTCGACGAAATTGGCGCCGATGATCGCGGTGGAAATCAACAGGCCACTGATGATCGGCAGCTTGCGTGCAAAGCCCACGCTGGCGCCACGGCGGATCAGCCAGTCGGAGAAGAAGCCCGAGCACAGCACGCCGACGAAGGCCGCGAGGAATGGCAGCGATGCCAGCATCCCGGACTTGATGAAGTCCATGCCGCGGTACTTCACCAGGTAGGTCGGGAACCAGGTGAGGAAGAACCACAGCGTCGAGTTGAGGCAGAACTGGCCGAGGTAGATGCCCCACAGCTTGCGTTTGGTCAACACGATGCCGAGGTCGGTCCAGCTGAACCTTGCCTTGACCTTGGCCTGCTCATCCTGGATGTCCACCAGCCCGCCGCCCTCGCGGATCAGTGCGATCTCGGCGTCGTTGGCACCCTTGAAATCGCGCGGTTCGCGATACACCGCGTACCAGATCACTCCCCAGAGAATGCCCACCGCACCGGTCACGACGAACACCATGTGCCAGCCGAATTCATGCTGCAGCCAGGCCAGCAACGGGGTCAGGAACGCCAGGCCGACGAACTGCCCGGAGGTGTAGAAGCCGATGGCAGTAGCCCGCTCGCGCTCGGGGAACCAGGTGGTGACCACGCGGCTGTTGATCGGGTAGGCCGGCGCCTCCAGGGCGCCGACTGCCATGCGCAGCACGAACAGCGCGATGAAGCTGGCGGCAAAGCCGAGCATCACCGTGGCCAGCGACCACAGCACCAGCGCCACGGTATAGAGGATGCGCGGCGGCACCCGGTCGACCAGCCAGCCACCGGGGATCTGCATGGCGGCGTAGGTCCAGCCGAATGCCGAGAACACCAGGCCGACGTGGATCGGGTCGATGCCCAGCTCGCTGGTCAGGGCAGGCGCGGCAATCGACAGGTTGCTGCGGTCCAGGTAGTTGATCACCACCGTGATGAAAAGCAGCACCATGATGAAAAAGCGCTTGCGGCTGGGCGCCACCAGGGTGGCCTGCCCAGTGAGGGTGTGCGGGAGCATGAGAAGTGCCTCTTGTTATGGTTATTGAGGTCGTTTCAGCGCGCTTGTCAGAGCGCCATCACCACTCGGCGAAACTGCCGTCGGCATGGCGCCACACCGGATTGCGCCAGCGATGGCCTACAGCGGCGCGCTCGATGACGTATGCCTCGTTGATCTCGATACCCAAGCCCGGGCCGTCGGGGATCTTCACCATGCCCTGCTCATAGTCGAATACGCCGGGGTCGCGCACGTAGTCGAGCAGGTCGTTGCTCTCGTTGTAATGGATGCCCAGGCTCTGCTCCTGGATAAAGGCGTTGTAGCAGGCGGCATCCAGCTGCAGGCAGGCCGCCAAGGCAATCGGGCCCAGCGGGCAGTGCAGCGCCAGCGCGACGTCGTAGGCCTCGGCCATGTTGGCGATCTTGCGGGTTTCGGTGATGCCGCCAGCGTGGGAGGCGTCGGGCTGGATGATGTCGACATAGCCTTCGCTAAGCACGCGCTTGAAGTCCCAACGTGAAAACAGCCGCTCGCCCAGGGCGATCGGGGTACTGGTCAGCGGCGCCAACTCTTTCAGCGCTTCGTAGTTTTCGCTGAGCACCGGCTCCTCGATGAACATCAGCTTGTACGGGTCGAGCTCCTTCATCAGCACCTTGGCCATGGGCTTGTGCACCCGGCCATGGAAGTCGACACCGATGCCAACGTTCGGGCCCACCGCATCGCGCACGGCAGCGACATTGGCCAGGGCCTGATCGACCTTGTCGAAGGTGTCGAGAAATTGCAGCTCCTCGGTGCCGTTCATTTTCACGGCCGTGAAACCCCGGGCAACGGCCTCTTTCGCCGCACGGGCGGTGTCGGCCGGGCGGTCGCCGCCGATCCACGAATACACCCGGATCTTGT
Source organism: Pseudomonas sp. NBRC 111123 (assembly GCF_001320205.1). NCBI lineage: Bacteria > Pseudomonadati > Pseudomonadota > Gammaproteobacteria > Pseudomonadales > Pseudomonadaceae > Pseudomonas > Pseudomonas sp. NBRC 111123. The sequence continues at coordinate 21,179 of NZ_BCAZ01000001.1, read as the reverse complement.
CACGCACCTGGCCACCCAGCAGGTCGCTGACCGACACGCCCAGCGCCTTGCCCTTGATGTCCCACAGGGCCTGGTCGATGCCGGCCAGGGCGCTCATGTGGATGGCGCCACCGCGGTAGAAGCCCCCGCGATAGAGCACGGTCCAGATGTCTTCGATGTTGCGTGGGTCCTTGCCGATCAGGTAGTCGGAAAGCTCTTCGACGGCAGCCGCAACGGTGTGCGCACGCCCTTCGACCACCGGCTCGCCCCAACCGGTCACGCCCTGGTCGGTCTCGACCTTGAGGAAGCACCAGCGTGGCGGAACGATGAAGGTGGTCAGCTTGGTAATTTTCATCTGCTTGTCTCTCTTGTTGGATGCAGCGCAGGAATGGATCAGCGCAGGGCTTGCCAGGCGGTCACGTAAGCCTGGGCAGCGGCCGCGACCTGCCTGGGTGTCATGCCCGGCTTGTACAGGCCGGAGCCGAGGCCAAAGCCTCGGGCGCCAGCGTCGAAGAACTGCTGCAGGTTGCCGGGCGTGATGCCGCCAACCGGCGCCAGCACGGTGCCGGCGGGCAGCACGGCCAACCAGGCCTTGACCACCGCCGGGCCCATCTGCTCGGCCGGGAATAGCTTGAGCACGTCGGCACCTTCGGCCAGGGCGGCGAACGCTTCGGTCGGCGTGGCGACACCTGGCGCCAGATATAGGCCCGCCGCCTTGGCCGCACGCAGCACCTGTGGGTCACTGTGCGGCATGACGATCAATTGCCCCCCCGCCGCTTGCACCTGGGCCACCTGCGCGGGTGTCAGCACGGTGCCGGCGCCGATCAGGCAATCGGCGGGCAAGCTGCCGCGCAGGATGCGGATGCTTTCGAAGGGCTCGGGCGAATTGAGAGGCACTTCGATGACACGAAAGCCGGCGCCGTAGAGGACTTCACCGATGGCGGCGGCTTCGTGCGGTTGCAGGCCGCGCAGGATCGCGATCAGGCCGTTCTGTGCCAGTGCGTGTTCAAGCATGTCGGGCTCCCTTCAAGATGGATGAGTAAGGCCGGCGGCGAGCGCCAGCTGCCACAAGCCGCGTTCGGTGGCCTGCTCGGCCACGCTCACGTGGCTGAAGCCACATGCCTGCAGGGCACGGCTGTAGCGCATGCAAAGCGGCCCGTTGCCGATCAGCAGGATCGCCGGCAGGTGCACGCTGTTGCGTCGCTGGCGTTGCACCTTGGCCAGGGCGCAGAGTTCGTGGCCGATCAGCAGGCCGGAGAGGTAATCGGGCTGGGCGCTGGCGCTCAATTCACCGGTCAGGCCCAGGCTGCGGGCGCTGAATACGGTGGACAGCGGGCCGATCTCGCCTTCGGCGGACAGCGCCACCTGCACGCCGTGGTCGAATGCCGGGGCATCGAACGCTGCGCCGCGTTGCTGGGTACGGCCGAGGATGCTGTGCTCGCTTAGCACGGCGAACACTTCACCGGTCATGAAGGTATCGAAATGCACGATGCAACCGTCGGCCACCTGCACCCATTTCGAATGGCTGCCGGGCAGCCCGATCAGCAGGTCATCCGTGGTGACGCTGGGCAGTGCGCCGAGCACCTGGGTTTCTTCGCCGCGCATGACATTGGGCAGCCGGGAACGCTGAATCACACCGGGCACGATGTGCACATCGACACCGCGGCGGCTGCTCACGGTCTGCAAGGAGGCACCCAGGCTGGCGACATTGGCGGGGGTGTCGCGGTAGGACGCTTCGTGCCAGCCCTGGGCGCTGCCGACCATGCCGCAGGCAATCACCGGCAGGCCAGGCTGGGCGTCGAGCCAGTCGCCGCAGGCATCGTCGAAGGCCAGTTCGAAACCGTCGCTGCAGCGTTCGCCGTTGATCAGGCGCGGGGCCTTGGGCAGTTGCATGATGCCACTGGGCAGCGCGCGCACGTCCTGTACCTGGCCGTTGGCGCCGAGTTTGTAAGCACGAAGGGAGGTGGTTCCCCAGTCGAGCGCGATCAATTGCGCCTGCATCGCTTCACCTGTTCTGTTCTTGGCAGTGAGTGAGGGCGACTATAAACCTGGGGAGCGTTAAATTCCAATATGTAAAATACAATCCCATATATAGGGATTTCTATTGATTTACTGGGTAGGCCTCGTTTGGGCTGGATGTGCCTGTCGCCGCAGGTGTGGCGCCTGTAAGACCGAGCGCCGCCCGCGCGGCGCATCGCGGATAAATCCGCTCCTACATTTGTTGCAACGTGGCCATGCCTGTCAGGCCATGGTTGCCAGCCTGTTCGTAAGGCTCAAGTCATGTGCCAAGGCGGGCAACCATGGCGTAACAGGTTCGGTACGTTGCAACAGATGTAGGAGCGGATTTATCCGCGATGCGCCGCGCGGGCGGCGCTCGGTCTTACAGGCCATGAAAATGCCACGACGTAGAACCGCGGCAACACCCCCTTACTCAGGCAAGGCAAACGCCATCACATAGTCGCCTTGCTTGGTGCCCAGCGAACCATGCCCGCCGGCCATCACCAACACATACTGGCGCCCGTCCTTGCCGGTGTAGGTCATCGGCGTGGTCTGCGCGCCTGCTGGCAGGCGCCCTTCCCACAGCACCTTGCCGTCACGCACGTCATAGGCGCGCAGGTATTGGTCGAGGGTGCCGCTGAGGAACGCCAGGCCGCTGGCGGTAGTGAAGGTCCCGCCCAGGCTCGGCACGCCCATTGTCAGCGGGATCGGCACTGGCGAGCTGTCACGCACGGTGCCGTTCTTGTGCTTCCAGATCACCTTGTGGGTAGTCAGGTCCACGGCCGCCACGTAACCCCACGATGGCGCCTGGCACGGCAGGCCCAACGGTGACAGGAAGGCGCCCATGATGACGCCATACGGCGCACCCTTGTTCGGCTGGATGCCTTCGGTCTCGCTCTTGCGCGCAGGCTGACTGGCGATTTTCGCGGCCGGAACCAGTTGCGACTTGAAGGCCATGTAGCTGGGGTTGACGAAGGCGATCTGGCGCACCGGGTCGACCGAAATGCCGCCCCAGTCGAACACCCCGAAGTTACCCGGGTACACCAGCGAGCCCTGCAGCGACGGCGGCGTGAAGATGCCGTCATAGCGCATGGAGCGGAAGTCGATGCGGCACAGCAGCTGGTCGAATGGCGTCACGCCCCACATGTCACGCTCGTGCAGGGTCGGCGGCATGAAGTTGAGCTCGGACATCGGCTGGGTCGGCGAGGTGTGGTCGCCCTCCACCGCGCCTTGGGGAACCGGCGTTTCGCGAATCGGCACCAACGGCTGGCCATTGCTGCGGTCAAGCACGTAGATGCTGCCCTGCTTGGTCGAGGCCATGACAGCAGGCTTCATTCCATCGGCGGTCTTGATGTCGATCAGGCTCGGCTGGCCGCCGACGTCCATGTCCCACAGGTCGTGGTGGGTGAACTGGTAGTTCCAGCGCACCTTGCCGCTGGCGATATCCAGGGCCACCAGGCCGGCACTGAATTTCTCGGCTTCCGGTGTGCGGTTGCCACCCCACTGGTCGGGCATCTGGTTACCCATGGGCAGGTACAGCAGGCCGAGCTTTTCATCGGCACTGATCACTGACCACACGTTCGGCGAGTTGCGGGTATAGAACTGGCCGTCAGCGATCGGCGCGGTGGCGTCGGGCTTGCCGCTGTCCCAGTTCCAGACCAGCTTGCCGGTAATTGCGTCGTAGGCACGGACCACCCCTGACGGCTCGTCGGTGGATACGTTGTCGGTGACGTGCCCGCCGAGGATCACCAGGCCCCCGGCCACGGTGGGTGGCGAGGTGGAGTAGTAGCCACCGGGGGCGAAGGTGCCAATGTTACGGGTCAGGTCGACCTGGCCATTGTCGCCGAAGCCTGCGCACTGCTTGCCGGTATCGGCATCCAGGGCAATCAGACGAGTATCGGCGGTGGGTACGTAGACACGCTTGGCACAGGCTTGCCCTTCAGCGGGGCGCGCTTGCGACCTGGCCGTATCGAAGTAGGCCACGCCGCGGCAGGTCATGTGCGCCCACCCCTTGAAGTTGGCAGCGTTCTGGGTGCTGAGCTTGGGGTCGAAGCGCCAGATCTCCTTGCCGGTATCCGGGTCAAGGGCGATCACCTGGCTGTGTGGGGTGCAGACGTAGAGTTTGCCGTTGACCTTGAGCGGGGTGTTTTCGGCAGTGGTTTCACCTGGGTCGTCAGGGCCTGGAATGTCGCCGGTGCGATAGGTCCAGGCCAGCTTCAACTTGCCGACGTTCTCGGGGGTAATCTGCTTGAGTGGCGAATAGCGGTCGCCGAATTCGGTACGGCCGTAGGATTGCCAGTCACCGTCAGGCATTTGCGGCGCGCTACTGGCAGTACCCGCCGTGTCGCGATCCAGGTGGCCGACAAGGGTACCGGGGTGGGTGAACTGGCTGGCCAGGGCCATCAGCCCCGCCGCCGCCACCCCCACACCCAGCACGCCGGTACCCAACGGGTATGGCTGGCCAAGGGTCAGCGGTTTGCGCAGCCAAGGCAACAGCAAGATCAGGCCGAGGACGAACCAGAGGGCCAGGCGTGGCACCAGTTGCCACCAGTCCAGGCCCACCTCCATCAATGACCACAGCGTGCTCAGCAGCAGCACGATGCCGTACACGCTCAGCGCTTCACGTCGCCCGGCCAGCAGCAGGCCAGCGGTTATCAGGAAACCGACGCCGGCCAGCAGGTAATACAGCGAACCGCCCAGGGTCGCCAGTTTGATGCCGCCGGCCAATAGCGCCAGGCCCATCAACAGCATGACCACGCCCAGCAGCTTGGGCAACACGCGTGGGGTTTGTGAAGCACCGGTAGTGCTCATCAGCGAATTCTCCATTTCCATTGAACTGAATCGATTAGCCCGTCAGATAACACAGAATAGTATTACGAGATGATTCTGCGACTACCGACGCGCCAGCGTGCAAGCTTTGACACCCATGCATCAATATGCGCGCTGTCATAGTATGACTTTAAATTAATCCAAGTCCTTGAGTTAGAGCCATCGCCAGTATTCATTCACTTGACGACGCGAATTTATTGCGTTTCCCAGCGTTGACAGGTGTATTTCAGCTTGATAAAAAACGCCGCAGTTGTACGACAACACATAACAAAAACAACATAGCGGACCCATCCCATGTCGAAAATCTGCCAGACAACCCTCCCCTTTGCGCTGCTTGGCGCCAGCCTGTTCGGCGGCATGCCGGGCATCAGCCTCGCTCAGGGTTTCGTCGAAGACAGCAAGGCCGTGCTGGGCCTGCGCAATTTCTACATCAACCGTAATTTCACCAACCCCAGCAATCCGCAGAGCAAGGCTGAAGAATGGACCCAAAGCTTCATTCTCGATGCCCGCTCCGGCTTCACCGAGGGGCCGGTGGGGTTTGGCGCGGATGTGCTGGGGCTGTGGTCGCTGAAGCTCGATGGCGGTGGCGGCACCTATGGCACAGCGCTGCTGCCACGCCATGACGATGGGCGGCCGGCGGATGACTATGGCCGCCTGGCGGTGGCGGGCAAGGCGCGTATCTCCAAGACCGAGCTGAAGATCGGCGAATGGATGCCGGTGCTGCCGATCCTGCGCTCGGACGATGGCCGCTCGCTGCCACAGACCTTCCGCGGTGGCCAGGTGACTTCCAACGAAGTGGCCGGGCTGACCCTGTATGGCGGCCAGTTCCGTGGCAACAGCCCGCGCAACGATGCAAGCATGGAGGACATGAGCTACGGCGGCGGCCTGTCGGACCGGTTCAACTTTGTCGGTGGCGAGTACAAGTTCAACCAGGACCGGACCTTGGTCGGGCTGTGGAATGCGGTGCTCAAGGATGTCTACGAACAGCAGTACCTGCAACTGAGCCACAGCCAGCCACTGGGCGACTGGACCCTCGGCGCCAACCTGGGCTACTTCCACGGCGGCGAGGATGGCGCGGAGCGCGCCGGCAAGCTGGACAACAAGACCTACTCGGGGATGTTCTCGGCCAAGTATGGCGGCAACACCTTCTGGGTCGGGCTGCAGAAAGTCGACGGCGATACCTGGATGCGGGTCAACGGCACCAGCGGCGGGACCTTGGCCAACGACAGCTACAACTCCAGCTTCGACAATGCCAACGAGCGCTCGTGGCAGGTGCGGCATGACTTCAACTTCGTGACGCTCGGGGTCCCGGGCCTTACCGTGATGAACCGCTATATCAGTGGCCGCGATGTGCATACTGGAGCGGTGACCGACGGCAAGGAGTGGGTGCGCGAGTCGGAGCTGGCTTATGTGATCCAGAGCGGGCCGTTCAAGGATTTGAGCGTGAAATGGCGCAACTCGACCATTCGCCGGGACTACAGCAACAACGAGTTCGATGAGAACCGGCTGATCTTCAACTATCCGCTCTCCTTGCTGTAATCCGGCCATTGTGTCGCGAAAGGGGTGCGCAGCAGCCCCAGAAATTGCAGCACATGCGCGAATGCTGGGGCCGCGCTGCGGCCCTTTCGCGACACAAGGCCGCTCCTACAAGGCCATGGAAACGTGCAGAAGCAGCATTGACAACCCCGGAAAGCACTGCCGATAATCAGCAAAGTCATACGACAACTTACAACAATCACAAGTAGAGCCGCCATGACCACCACCCCCTTCAAGCGCCTGCTGCTCACTGGAGCCGCAGGCGGCCTGGGCAAGGTCCTTCGCCAACGCCTGACCGGCTGCGCCGAGGTCCTGCGCCTTTCCGACATCGCTCCAATGGCGCCCGCCAACGGCCCCCATGAAGAAGTCATGCCCTGCGACCTCGCCGACAAGGCTGCGGTCCATTCACTGGTCGAAGGCGTCGACGCCATCGTCCACTTCGGCGGCGTGTCCACCGAGCACTCGTTCGAGGACATCCTCGGCCCCAACATCTGCGGCGTGTTCCACATCTACGAAGCCGCGCGCAAGCACGGGGTCAAGCGCATCATCTTCGCCAGCTCCAACCATGTGATCGGCTTCTACCGCCAGGACCAGACGATCGACGCCCATGCCCTGCGCCGGCCAGACAGCTACTACGGCTTGTCCAAGTGCTATGGCGAGGATGTCGCCAGTTTCTACTTCGACCGCTACGGCATCGAGACCGTCAGCATTCGCATCGGCTCCTCGTTCGATGAACCGCAGAACCTGCGCATGCTCAGCACCTGGCTGAGCTACGACGACCTGACCCAGCTCATCGAACGTGGCCTGTTCACCCCCGACGTTGGCCACACCGTGGTCTACGGCGCTTCCGACAACCGTACCGTCTGGTGGGACAACCGCTACGCCGCACACCTGGGCTACCAGCCCAAAGACAGCGCCGAAGTGTTCCGCGCAGCGGTAGAGGCCAGACCCGCGCCCGCCGCCGACGACCCGAGCATGGTCTACCAGGGCGGAGCCTTCGTCGCTGCCGGCCCATTCAGCTGAACCCACGCACTGCCAGGAGGCTCCAGCATGCACTGCGAACTGATTGTCGACGCCCGCAACGGCACCGGCGAAAGCCCCGTGTGGCACCCCACCGAGCAGGCGCTGTACTGGGTCGACATCCCGGCCCGCCAGCTGCACCGCTGGCGAGACGGCGCCCATCAGGTCTGGCAGGGTGACGAGATGCTCGCCTGCATCGCCCGCACCGAAGGGGGTTGGGTCGCGGGTATGGAAAGCGGCATCTTCCAGCTGCAGACCCACGCTGACGGCAGCCTCCACAGCCGCCTGTTCAGCCCGGTCGTGCATGCCCAACCGGGCATGCGCTTCAACGATGGGCGCTGTGACCGCCAGGGCCGATTCTGGGCCGGTAGCATGCTGATGGACATGCAGCAAGGTGCCCACCTTGGCGCGTTGTACCGCGTCGATGGCGAGGGCCAGTTGCACCCGCAGCTCAAGGACATGATCGTGCCCAACGGCCTGGCCTTCAGCCCTGACGGCACACGCATGTACCTCTCCGACTCGCACCCCAACGTGCAGAAGATCTGGACCTTCGATTACGACATCGACAGCGGCACACCACACAACCAGCGGCTGTTCGTCGACATGCGCGCCTTCCCCGGGCGACCCGACGGCGCCGCCATCGATACCGACGGTTGCTACTGGATCTGCGGCAACGACGCCGGGCAGATCCACCGTTTTACCCCTGACGGGCGCCTCGATCGCTCGCTCAGCGTGCCGGTGAAGAAGCCGGCGATGTGCGCCTTTGGCGGCGCCCACCTCGACACCTTGTTCGTCACCTCGATCCGCCCTGCCGGCAGCGACCTCAGCGACCAGCCCCTGGCCGGTGGCGTGTTCGCCCTGCGCCCAGGCGTGCAAGGCCTGGAGGAACCTGCCTGGCGCGGCTGAATACGGCCTGTACCACACCGCAGTACCCAACACTCACGCGCGAAACCAGATAATAAAAACCACGGAGTTTCACCATGACCTTCAAACGCAAGCTGCTTCTTGCCGTACTCCCGTTCGCTTTCAGCCTGTCGATGCCCGCCTCGGCCCTCGACATCAAGTTCGCCGAGATTCACCCGGCCGGCTACCCGACCGTGGTCGCCGAACAGAACATGGGCAAGAAGCTCGAACAGGCCAGCAATGGCCAAATCACCTTCAAGATGTTCCCCGGCGGCGTGCTCGGTTCGGAGAAGGAGGTGATCGAGCAGGCGCAGATCGGTGCTGTGCAGATGACCCGCGTCAGCCTTGGCATCGTCGGCCCGGTGGTGCCGGACGTGAACGTGTTCAACATGCCGTTCGTGTTCCGCGACCATGAGCACATGCGCAAGATCATCGACGGTGACATCGGCCAGGAGATCCTCGACAAGATCACCAACTCCGAATTCAACCTGGTCGCCCTGGCCTGGATGGATGGGGGCTCGCGCAGCCTCTACACCAAGAAGCCGGTGCGCAGCCTCGAAGACCTCAAGGGCATGAAGATCCGCGTGCAAGGCAACCCGCTGTTCATCGACATGATGAACGCCATGGGCGGCAACGGCATCGCCATGGACACCGGCGAAATCTTCAGCGCCCTGCAGACCGGGGTGATCGACGGTGCCGAGAACAACCCGCCAACCCTGCTCGAACACAACCACTACCAGAGCGCCAAGTACTTCACCCTGACCAATCACCTGATCCTGCCGGAGCCGGTGGTGATGTCCAAGACCACCTGGAACAAGCTCACCCCCGAGCAGCAGGCACTGGTGAAGAAGGTCGCCCGCGAAGCGCAGATGGAAGAGCGTGCACTGTGGGACGCCAAGTCCGCCGCCAGCGAAGAGAAGCTCAAGGCCGCCGGCGTCGAGTTCATCACCGTCGACACCAAGCCCTTCTACGACGCCACCGCGCCAGTGCGCGAGAAGTACGGTGCTCAGTACGCCGACCTGATGAAGCGTATCGACGCAGTCCAGTAACCCCGGACCTTTTCCAAGATGACCTCGGCAGCGCGACGTCCGTCGCTCTGCCGCTTTGGTGATGCCTATGAAAACGCTTTTCCTGCGCGTCAACGACACGCTGTACCGCAGCTGTATCTGGGTCGCCGGGCTGTCGATCCTGGCCATGACGCTGATCATTCCCTGGGGCATCTTCGCCCGTTACGTACTCGGCACCGGCTCAAGCTGGCCAGAGCCGGTTTCGATCCTGCTGATGGTGCTGTTCACCTTCATCGGCGCCGCCGCCAGCTACCGCGCAGGTGCGCACATGGCGGTGGCGATGGTTACCGACCGCCTGCCGGAACCACTGCGCCAGGGGGTGGCGGTGTTCACGCAACTGCTGATGGTGGGTGTCTGTGTGTTCATGACCTGGTACGGCTTCAAGCTGTGCGTCACCACCTGGAACCAGTTCATGGCCTCGCTGCCCAGCGTGCGGGTGGGCATGAGCTATGCGCCGATCCCGGTCGGTGGCGTGCTGACACTGATCTTCGTGCTGGAAAAACTCCTGCTGGGTGACCAGAGCCAGCGCAAGGTGGTGCGGTTCGACCTGGTGGAAGAAAACGAGGGGGCGGCGTAAATGGATGCGTTCATTCTGTTGGGCAGTTTCATTGCGCTGATCCTGCTGGGCATGCCGGTGGCCTACGCCCTTGGCCTGTCGGCGCTGATCGGCGCGTGGTACATCGACATCCCGCTGCAGGCGATGATGATTCAGGTGGCCAGTGGGGTTAACAAGTTCTCGCTGCTGGCCATTCCGTTCTTCGTCCTCGCCGGGGCGATCATGGCCGAAGGTGGCATGTCGCGGCGCCTGGTGGCGTTCGCCGGGGTGCTGGTGGGCTTCGTGCGCGGCGGGCTCTCGCTGGTCAACATCATGGCCTCGACCTTCTTCGGCGCGATCTCGGGCTCATCGGTGGCTGACACCGCGTCGGTCGGTTCGGTGCTGATTCCAGAGATGGAACGCAAGGGCTACCCACGCGAATTCTCTACCGCAGTGACCGTCAGCGGCTCGGTGCAGGCGTTGCTGACCCCGCCCAGCCACAACTCGGTGCTGTACTCGCTGGCGGCCGGTGGCACGGTGTCGATCGCTTCGCTGTTCATGGCCGGGGTGATGCCCGGGTTGCTGCTGAGCGCGGTGATGATGGGCCTGTGCCTGGTCTTCGCGAAGAAGCGCGACTACCCCAAGGGCGAGGTCATCCCGCTGCGCCAGGCGTTGAAGATCGCCGGTGAAGCGCTGTGGGGCCTGATGGCCATGGTGATCATTCTCGGCGGCATTCTGTCGGGCGTGTTCACCGCGACCGAATCGGCTGCAGTGGCGGTAGTGTGGTCGTTCTTCGTGACCATGTTCATCTACCGCGACTACAAATGGCGCGACCTGCCCAAGCTGATGCACCGCACCGTGCGGACCATCTCGATCGTGATGATCCTGATCGGCTTCGCCGCCAGCTTCGGCTACGTGATGACCCTGATGCAGATCCCGTCGAAGATCACCACGGCGTTCCTGACCCTGTCGGACAACCGCTACGTGATCCTGATGTGCATCAACTTCATGCTCTTGCTGCTGGGCACGGTGATGGACATGGCGCCGCTGATCCTGATCCTCACGCCAATCCTGCTGCCGGTGATTACCGGTATCGGCGTAGACCCTGTGCACTTCGGCATGATCATGCTGGTCAACCTGGGGATCGGGCTGATCACACCGCCTGTGGGCGCTGTGCTGTTCGTCGGGTCAGCGATTGGCAAGGTGAGCATCGAAGCCACGGTGAAGGCGCTGCTGCCGTTCTACCTGGCGTTGTTCCTGGTGCTGATGGCAGTGACCTACATTCCGGCCATTTCGCTGTGGTTGCCGAGCGTGGTCTTGTAACTGCAAGCGGGTTGCCTGTAGGAGCGGCCTTGTGTCGCGAAAGGGCTGCAAAGCAGCCCCAGGATCTGCGCATTGACGCTGGAACCTTGGGGCCGCTTTGCGGCCCTTTCGCGACACAAGGCCGCTCCTACAGGGTCCCAGGTTCTCAAAGCAAACGGATCCTGCACATGGCTTTCTCTTCCTCTGCTGTAATCCCCTTCCCGCGCAGGCTGGCTATCGCCCTCCTCGTCCTGCTGGCCTGTTCGTTCGCCGGCAACCACATCGCCGCACGCATCGCCTTCGATGACGACACCGGCGTGCTGCTGGCAATCCTCTGTCGCTCAGGCATCACCTTCCTGGCGCTGGCCAGCCTGGTGCTGTGGCAGCGCCAGCCGCTGGGCCTGCCAGCCGGCACATGGCGCTGGCAGCTGCTGCTGGGCCTGCTGATCGCCACCCAGAGCCTGTGCCTGTATTCGGCAGTAGCACGCATTCCGGTGGCCTTGGCACTGCTGGTGGGCAACACCTTCCCCATGCTTCTGGCGCTGCTGACCTGGGCACTTGGCGGTGCCCGCCCGAGCGGGCGCACGGTGCTGTTCATGGGGCTGATCCTGTGTGGCCTGGTGCTGGCGCTGGATGTACCGGCACGGCTGGCCGACGATGGCGACGCGAATCCGCACTGGGCCTTGGGCGTGGGCCTGGCGTTCTGCGCCGCCTGCGTGTTCGCGTGTGCACTTTGGATCACCGACCACAAGCTGGCGAGCGTGCGCGGCCCCGTGCGCAGTCTGCTGACCTTGCTGATCGTGTTCGGCAGCATGCTGGTCGCCGGCATCAGCGGCGTGATGCCCGCCGGCTTGTCGTTGCCGGGCAGTGCCAGCGGGTGGATGGCGCTGGCCAGCCTCGTGGTGTTGTATGGCGTGGCCTTCACCTTGCTGTTCGTCTGCGTGCCGAAACTGAACATGGCGCAGAACGCGCCGGTGATGAACGTCGAACCCATCGCCACCTTGCTGCTGGGCTGGGCGTTGCTTGACCAGCAACTCAGTGGCCTGCAACTGATAGGCGGTGCCGTTGTGGTGTGCGGCATCGTCCTGCTGACCTACCGGAGGCCCTGATGAGCGTCACCCTGCTGCACCTGCAAGACCGCCTTACCCGCCTGAGCATCGCCCCCGAGCTGGGCGCCAGCCTGGTCAACTGGCAGGCCAGAGCCACCGGCCAGGCGCTGCTGCGCCCAGCCGACGAAGAGGCCCTGGCCAGCGGCAGCCCGCGGCGCCTGGGCTGCTACCCCTTGGCCCCGTGGTCCAACCGCATCGCCGAGGGCGGCTTCCTGCGCCCTGATGGCTGGCTGGCCCTCACGCCGAACACCGGGCATGACCCTTACCCGATACACGGCAGCGCCTGGCAACAGGCCTGGCAAGTGGAGCATCACAGCGAGCAACGTACCCGTCTTGGCCTCGAAAGCACTGTGCCATTCGCCTACCGGGCTACCCTCGACATACACCTGCACGAAGGCTGCCTGAATATCGATTTGCACGTGACGCATCTGGACTCGGCTGCCACCTGGTATGGGCTGGGGCTGCATCCTTACTTCCCGCGCTACGGCGATACAAGGCTGCGCGCAGAGGCGCGCAAGGTGTGGCTGGCAGATGATGGAAATTTGCCTTCCCGGCAAGCTGCGCTGCCTGAAGACTGGAACTTCGCCACTGCACGAACGCTGCCAGCCGCGGTGGTTGATCACGCGTTCAGCGGATGGCCTGGTGACTGTGTGATCGAGCAGCCGAGCGCTGGGTATCGGTTGGCCTGCAGCGCCAGCGGCGCCGAGCATTTTCTGTTGTTCTGCCCACATGATCAGCCGTTCTTCTGCTTTGAGCCGGTGAGCCACCCGATCAATGCGCATCACTTGCCAGGGCGGCCGGGGCTGCGACTGCTGCAGAAGGGCGAAACGAGCAGCCTGGGATTCAGGATGCAGTATCAGGCATTGTGAATGCCTGATACTGGGGCGGCTGCGCAGCCCAATCGCGACAAAAGGCCGCTCCTACAAAGACCGTATTTATTGCTGTAGACGCGGCCCTTGCATTCCATGCCTTACGCCAGTGCCTCGGTCGTCGGTGCCAGTGGCCTTTGCGAAGCGGCCCCTTGCACCTCCCGCGCGACCTTCCACACCAGCACCGCCGCCACGATATCGAACGCCGCAAGCACCACGAACAGCGGGCTGTAGCCGATCTGCGTGACCAGGATGCCAAATACCAGGGTGAACAGCGCCGCCCCCAGGTAGCCGCACATCCCGCCCATGCCGGTCGCGGTCGCCACCTGGTCCTTGCTGAAGGAATCCGAAGTGATCGAATACAGCGCACCCGACAAGGTCTGGTGGGCGAAGCCGCCAATGCACAGCAGCAGGATCGCCGTGTACGGGCTTTCGACCAGCCCGATGCAGGCCGGGCCAATCATGCAGCTGGCGCCGAATACCAGCACCATTTTGCGCGAGGTGAACAGCGACACCTTGAAATAGCGATGGAACATGGGGCTCAGGTACCCCCCGAGCACACAGCCGATGTCGGCAGCGAGGAATGGCAACCAGGCAAACATCGCCACTTCCTTGATGTTCATGTGCCGCTCGGTCATCAGGTACAGCGGAATCCAGGCGTTGAAGGTCTGCCAGGCCGGCTCGGAAAGAATGCGTGCCGAGGCGATGGCGTAGAAGTTGCGGGTTTTGAAGATGCGCTTCCAGGCGCCCTTCTCGCGCCGCTCTGCCTTGAAGTGAGCTTCCTGGCCGGACAGGATGTAGTCACGTTCCTCGTCGCTCAGGCGTTTCTGATCACGCGGGTGCTTGTACAGCAGCATCCACAGCAGGGTCCATAGCACACCGGATAGGCCGACGATGACGAATGCCAACTGCCAGCCACTGTGCAGGATCGCCCATACCACCAGCGGTGGCGCCAACAGCGCGCCCAGGGAAGAACCGATATTGAACCAGCCAATGGCGACCGAGCGTTCCTTGGCAGGGAACCACTCGGTGGTGGCCTTGACCCCGGCCGGCAAGCCAGCAGCCTCGGTCATGCCCAGCAAACCGCGTAGAAATGCCATGCTCTGCCAGCCGCTGGCCAGCGCCGCGCCTGCACAGGCCAGTGACCAGGCCAGGGCGAACACGGCAAAGCCCAGCTTGGTGCCAATGAAATCGATGAGCCAACCGGCGATCGGCTGCATGAGCGCATAGCACATCTGCCAGGTCGCGACGATCTTGGCGTATTGCTCGGTGGTGATGGAGAGGTCGGTCATCAGCGTAGGGGCTGCCACCGAGAGGGTATTGCGGGCGAGGTAGTTGACGACGAGCCCGGCCGTGACAAGGCTGACCATCCACCAACGGATGCCTTTGATCTTCATGGTTCACCTGAATTTTATTCTTAGATTTACGGGTGATCTGTCTCATGCGCCGGCAGGGCTAAATGAGACAAATTGTTTCAGGTGAAGATTGCCATGTCATAGGTCGTCGTACAACAATAATTACTCATGACCAGCAAAAATGGGCGTATACATCGGAATCGAGTGATATCCAGTTACGTTGTACGACCTCAAAGGTCAATCCAATTGACGAGCCCGCAGGTCCTGCGCCAGCAGGTCGATGAACGAACGCACCTTCGCCGAGCCGTACTTGCTCTCGCGGTGCAAGACGTGGATCGGCCAGGGAGCTTCCTCGTACTCGGCGAGAATGACCTTCAACTGGCCGCTGGCCAGTTCATCGACCACTTGATATGACAGCAACCGGGCGATGCCCAGCCCGCCCACTGCCGCAGCGATTGCACCGTCGTTGCTGGTGACTGTCAGCCGCGGCTTCATGCGCACCAGGGTCGGCTCGTCGGCCAGGCCGAAGCGCCAACCGGCGCGGGGCGAGAGGTTGGTGGTGGCGATCACCGCGTGTTCCGGCAAGTCCGACGGGTGCTGCGGCTCGCCCATGCGCGCGAGGTACTCGGGCGATGCACACAGCATCCGCCGCACCCGGCCCACACGCAGGGCCTTGAGACCGGAGTCGGGCAATGGCCCGATGCGCACAGCCACGTCCATACCCTCCTCGACCATGTTCACCACACGATCGAGGAAGTACGCCGATACGTCGACTTCGGGGTATTGCTGCAAGTAACGCACGATGCAGGGCATGACGAACTTCTTGCCGAACAGTATTGGCGCAGTGATCGCCAGTTCGCCCTTGGGGGTGGCATTGATACCCGCCGCAGCTTCGTTGGCCTCATGGATGCTGGCGAGGATGTGCCGGGTGTCTTCCAGGTAGCGGCTACCCGCCTCGGTCAGGCGCACACTACGGGTGGTGCGCAGCACCAGCTTGACCCCGATCTGCTCTTCAAGCGCGCTGACGGCACGGGTGACGGCGGCGGGTGAGATGTCCAGGCGACGGGCGGCAGCGGCGAAGCTTTCCAGCTCGCCGACGGCGACGAACACCTTCATCAGGTGGATCTGGTCCATGGGCGCTCCAGGGCATCGAGGGTGCGGGGATTATCGATTATCTGGGCAATTTTCGCTGCCCGTTCCGGCCCTTTCGCGGGCACGCCCGCGAAAGGGCCAGCACAAGCCACCTCATAGCTCCAGCACCAATGCCTGGGCCGGTACCGCACAGCAGATCAGCGCAGTGCCCTCCTCTGGCAATTCGGCGGGCGGAATCGGGTAATGCACCTGCCCACTCAACACCTGGGTCTTGCATGTACCGCAAGACCCACCCCGGCAACTGAAGTCTGGTGCCAGTCCGCGCGCCTCTGCCAGCTCCAGCAAGGTTCCGCTTCCCGGCGCCCAACGTGCCTCCTTGGCAGAGCTGGCGAAATACACGGGGACCGGTTCGCTGGCGGCCGGCGGCTGCTGCAGCGTCGGCTGGTTGTCATCGCCATGGCGGCGCAAGGTCGATGGCCCGAAGGCTTCGGCATGAATGCGCGCATCCGGCACATGCACGCCGCGCAGCCCTTCGTACAGGTCCTGGGTGAAACTGGCTGGGCCACACAGGTAAAATGCGTAATCATCCAACGTCAGCATCGCTTTCACCTGCTCAATGCCCAGCCGCCCTGCGTGCTCGAAATCACGCCCTTGCACCGCTTCGGCTTCAGGTTGACTCAGCGAGCGATGCACGCTCAAGCGTGTTCCGGCCTGCTCACGCAATTCGGCCAGTTCTTGCTGGAACGGCAGCTCACTCAGGCTGCGTGCCCCCTGAAACAGATGGATGCGCCGGCCCTGCCCGTTCGCCAGCAACTCGCGCAGCATGGCGATCAGGGGCGTGATACCCACCCCGGCGCCGATCAGCACGATCGGCCTGTCGCTGCTGCTATCCAAGGTGAAGCTGCCCATGGGCAGGCGAACGTCCAGCGTGTCTCCGGCCCCGACTCGCTCATGCAAATAGCGCGACGCCGGCCCCTGCGCCTTGACGCTGATGCGCAAGAAACCATCGGCTGGCGCGCTAGACAAACTGAAGGTGCGGATCAGCGGCGCCTCGCCGCCCAGCGAGATACGAACGGGAATGTGCTGGCCGGGCAAGAACTCCACCGGCTCGTCCGTGGCAAGGTAGAACGAGCGGATATCGCGGCTCTCTTGCTCCACACGTGCCACCTGCCAGCTCAACCACTGACGCTGCCGTTCACGTTGCTGCAGCCGTTGCTCCGCCTCTGCCCAGGTACCGGTCATGAGGCTGGTCGGCGCATATTCCTGGAACACCCAGCGCAGGCTCACCGCTGCGCGGCGCAGCACGACGTGCTCGATGTCCAACGTCCACAGCCGCTCGGCCCCTTCGAAGGCCTTGGTCAACGGGCTGTCGAGCAGCACTTCGGTGCGCCCGGTCACTTGCAATACATCGCCGGTCATGAAGTCGACGAACAACAGCCCGGCCTGCGGATTCTCCAGCAGGTTGCCGAGAGTATTGAAATGCAGGTTGCCAGCATAATCGGGAATGGTCAGGCGATTGCCTTCGACCCTGACGAAACCTGGGCGACCGCCACGGTGGGAGACGTCTACCGAACGTTGGCCGTGCGGGTGATCGATGTAGCTGGCGACGAACAATGTGTCGGCGTTCTCGATCATTGCGGCCGTGCTGGCATCCAGCCCTTGCGCATCGATGCGCCTCTGTGCCGGTTCATCGACGCGGGTGTATTCGCGCAGCTGGATGTACTGCGGACAATTGCCGAACGATTGTTCCACCTGCACGTCCAGGCAATCGTCAGCGGCCTGGGCGATCAACCCATTCATGCGATTGCGCCGGCGCGTGTGCAACTCGATGCCGAGCAGGCCGATGGCCCCGCCAGCGGCCAGCCCTGGTGTTGCCGGGTCGTCACTGGCCAGCTGTGTGTGGATCAGCAAATGCCGGGGGTCGGGCGAGCTGATGAAACCCTCCGGGCCTTCCAGCAACGTCGCCCAAGGCCTGCCGCCCGAGTCCACAGCCCCAGCGACGATGAACGGCAACTGCTGGTAGAACATGCGGTGCTGATCGGGCATGAAGTCACGAATGACCTTCTGCCCGAACACGTCCATGCGCTGCGACACTCCGACCTGCTCCTGCAGGCGTTTCTCGCCAGCGTGCCAGGGCGAGCTGCGATGGTTGGGGAGTTGCGCCATGGCGGCATTCCTCGCGTGGGGTGGCGGCTCAGACGCTAGTCTGCAAGCCGACGGCGGTGCGTGGCATGGCCACGAAGCCAGGTAACGCTTCAATACGAGCCAGCCAGGCTCGCACATTGGGGTAGGGTTCCAGCGAGA
The DNA here is from genome assembly GCF_001320205.1 of Pseudomonas sp. NBRC 111123. Taxonomy (NCBI): domain Bacteria; kingdom Pseudomonadati; phylum Pseudomonadota; class Gammaproteobacteria; order Pseudomonadales; family Pseudomonadaceae; genus Pseudomonas; species Pseudomonas sp. NBRC 111123. The sequence goes on along the minus strand of NZ_BCAZ01000001.1, from coordinate 3,281 downwards.
CATTGCCTTCGGGCGCGTGGGCGATGTACGAGTAGTTGGCAACATCTGCGATGGTTGGTTGATCGCCGACCAGGAATGTCGACTTGGCCAGCTCGGCATCCATTACCTTGAACAGGGTGTGGGCGCGGCCGATGACGTCGTCGGTGTCGAACGAAGCGCCGAATACGGTCACCAGACGGGCGGCGGCAGGCCCGAAGGCCAGTGGCCCGGCGGCAACCGACAGCCAGCGTTGCACGCGGGCAGCATTCAGCGGGTCATGGGGCAGCCATTTGCCAGCCTTGTCGTAGGTGCTGGCCAGGTAAACCAGGATGGCATTGGAATCGGCGATGACAGTGCCGTTGTCATCGATCACCGGCACTTGGCCGAACGGGTTGAGGGCGAGGAATTCCGGCTGCTTGTGCGCACCTTTGGCCAGGTCGACGAATACCCGTTCGGTGGGCAGGTCGAGCAGCGACAGCATCAGCTCGATACGGTGGGCGTGGCCCGATTTGGGGAAGTTGTAGAGTTTGATCATGGGCTGGGCTCCAGGAGGGCACCGGGGTGGTGCCAGCTGGAGCCCATCCTGCGCTGATTCGGCTGGCAGCAGAATCAGTGCAAGGAGCAAACCATAATTTCGCCTTGCGAAATAATCGAAAGGTCAGTGTCGCGACTGCTTCTGATAGCGATACAAGCCCCGCGCCGCCTCGACCACGTGCGGCACGCAGGCCTGCAATTCATCGAAGCTCATGGCATCGAGCAACTCGAAGTTGTCTTCCAGGCCATGCAGCGAAATAGCCTTGAGCCGTTGATCCTGCTCTGGCGGCAACTGGCCCCAGGCAGCGATCTGCGTGCCACGCATGTAGCCGAAGCACCATTCCTCCATGATGATCGCCGGCCCCTCCTCGGCTTCGCTTTCCTCAAACAGCGGCTCGAAGCTATCGAGGTTTTCTGCAAGTTGCTCGGCGACCTGGTGGGCATAGCGCAGCATCAAGGCGGTGTAGGCCTCTTCATGGGCAGGCTTCTTGAATTTCGGTACCTTGCCACCCGCGACAGTGGGCAGCCATTGCTCTGGCAGTACGTCGACCGGGGAACTGGCCAAGGCGGTGAAAAAGCCGTTGAGCTCGGCCAGGTTGAGCACCGAATAGTCGTTGCCGTAGGTGATCAGCAGGTCTTCGAGGCGGGCGAGTTCTTTTTCGCTGAGGGCGGGGAGCATGTGCGGACGTCCTGGGTGAAGATTTGCGTGCACCCTAGCACATGGTGATCAGCTGGAGGGATTTGTTACCTGTACAAAAGCAATCGCCGGCAAGCCAGCTCCCACAAGGTCCTGCAACGGCCATGAGGCCTGCAAAAAACCTGTGAAAGCCGACTTGCCGGCGATCAAGCCGTTAAGCCTTATACCGCCAGCGCACGCTCACGCAGCTCGCTGTTGAGGATGCGGTCGTTCTCGCTGTAGTCGACCGGGCAGTCGATCACGTGCACGCCAGGGGTCTTGATGCAGTGCTCGAGCAGCGGCAGGAAGGCTTCGGCGCTTTCCACGCGGTGGCCATTGGCACCGTAGGCTTCGGCATATTTGACGAAGTCCGGGTTGCCGTAGTCCAGGCCGAAATCGGTGAAGCCCATGTTGGCCTGCTTCCAGCGGATCATGCCGTAGCCATCGTCACGCAGGATCACCACGGTGATGTGCATGCCCAGACGCACCGCCGTTTCCAGCTCTTGGCTGTTCATCATGAAGCCGCCGTCGCCACACACCGAGATCACCGGGCGGTCCGGGTACACCAGGTGCGCCGCCATTGCCGATGGCAGGCCGGCGCCCATGGTCGCCAGGGCGTTGTCGAGCAGCACGGTGTTCGGCTTGTGGGCCTTGTAGTTACGGGCGAACCAGATCTTGTAGATGCCGTTGTCCAGGGCAACGATGCCTTCGGACGGCAGTACGCGACGGATGTCGGCGACCATGCGCTGCGGGTAGACCGGGAAGCGGTTGTCGTCGGCGCCTTCGGCGATCTGCGCTTCGTTGGCTTCACGGATGGCCATCAGGCGGGTGAAGTCCCAGTGCGCGGTGTCGGTCAGCGCTTCGCTGATCTGCCAGACTGCGTTGGCGATGTCGCCGATCACTTCGACCTGCGGGAAGTACACGGCATCGACTTCGGCGGAGCGGAAGCTGATGTGGATGACTTCGGTGCCGCCACGGACCATGAAGAACGGCGGCTTCTCGATCACGTCGTGGCCAATGTTGATGATCAGGTCGGCCGCTTCGATGGCGCGGTGGACGAAGTCACCGGACGACAGCGCAGCGTTGCCGAGGAAGCGCGGGTGGCGCTCGTCGACCACACCTTTACCCATCTGGGTGGTGATGAACGGGATGCCGGTCTTGTCGATCAGTTGCTTGAGGACCTTGGCGGTCATCTTGCGGTTGGCGCCGGCGCCGATCACCAGGATCGGGCTGCGGGCCTTCTGCAGTTTCTCGACGGCGGCTTCGATGGCCACGTGCTCGGCCAGCGGGCGACGGTGCAGGCTGCGCGGGATCGGCAGGGCGTCGGTCTGCTCGGCAGCGATGTCTTCCGGCAGTTCCAGGTGCACGGCGCCCGGCTTCTCTTCTTCAGCCAGGCGGAACGCTTCGCGCATGCGCGCCGGAATGTTGTCGGCCGAGGCGAACTGGTGGGTGTACTTGGTGATGGGGTCCATCATGCCGCACACGTCAATGATCTGGAAGCGGCCCTGTTTGGACTTCTTGATCGGCTTCTGGCCGGTGATCATCATCATCGGCATACCGCCCAGGTAGGCGTACGCACTGGCGGTCACCAGGTTGGTTGCGCCAGGGCCCAGGGTCGACAGGCTGACACCGGTCTTGCCGGTCAGGCGGCCATAGGTGGCGGCCATGAAGCCCGCGGATTGCTCGTGGCGGGTCAGTACCAGCTTGATCTTCGACTTGCGCAGGGATTCCAGCAGGTCGAGGTTTTCCTCACCAGGAATGCCGAACACATACTCGACACCTTCGTTTTCCAGGCATTGCACAACGACATCGGCGGCCTTGGCCATCTTGCTTGTAACCTCAAGTGATCGGACGGTGGAAGTCCAGAAATGCGCAGCACGGTACGCTGGCATCGCTCGATTCGGGGGCCAGGATTGCCCCGAACTTAAGTCTTGACGCAGCTTAAGCGCAAACAAGTCACGTTAATTTGCGAGAAATATTGTCGCACCGTTCAAACGGTGCAGCTAGGAGGATACAGACAAAAGACATTTGGCTGCAGCGGCAAAGCGCCGCATTGCCGAAGGGCGGAAAAGACAAAACCCCTACCTGCATA